>JAISDH010000147.1 GCA_031264975.1 Bacteroidales bacterium | reverse complement strand
ATACAAAAACGATATATCAGGTGACAATTGCGGTGGTGTTCACCTCTTCCCATTCCGAACAGAGAAGTTAAGCCCACCAGCGCCGATGGTACTTGCCGAAAGGCTGGAAGAGTAGGTCGTTGCCTGTCTTTTTTAAATAAACCTCTATCATTCATTTGATAGAGGTTTTGTTTTTTTGTCTTTGTCTGAACTGTGATTCATTACTGCGAAGCAGTTCAACTCCATTCGGAGTTGAGAAGGAGAGATATATAGGGGAGTTTGTCAGCGTTTTTCTTCTGGATTGCTTCACTTCGTTCGCAATGACGGGCGAGTGTATGACGATGACATTAACCAACCTGTCATTGCGAGGAACGAAGCAATCCAGTACGGGAGAGTTTTCCTGTCCGTCATTGCGAGGCACGAAGCAATCCAGAACCTTCTCTACCCCCGAGCTGCGCCTTCGGCTTGCACGAGGTTACCCATATTTGACGCCTTCCGGCGTCTGAACTACAACTATGGTATGGGAGGTCGAAACGGGAATGAATCCTGTTTCTCCTACTCGATTACACTCGTTCACTCGTCTTCTTTTCTACTATTCCACTCTCCGTTCTTCCTCATATCCTATACGTTACACCTTATACTCGGCGTCATAACAGATAATCAAAGATGAAATTCCACCTATGAGTAATACAAAACCAAAGTCCGGTTTTACTCTTCTTTTATCTTGCCGGTTGCCCAGAAATCAATGTATTGAGATTCTTTGGTCTTTTTGGAATATAGTTCAACGGTATAATATGGTTTTGTATCGGGCGCTTTGACAGACCAGCCTTGTTTAATCTGTTCTTTGGGATAATTTTTGTCAATAAACGTACGTATCGCCGACGGTATTCTGTTTATATCTGAAACAAGCGTCTTCGTGTACATCCAACTGTTGGTTTTATCGGAAAATGTAGCTGTGTTTTGTCCATATTGGTCGGTATAGGAAACCTCCCAATCTCTGTCTTCGTTTTCTTCCCAGGAACTGTTTTTTGCACGGGGATATTTTGTTTCAAACGCGGTAACTATTTCCGGTTTCACTTCCCGTTTTACTTCAGCAACAGCAGTCTGTGTTTCTTCTTGAACTTCTTCTTTCTTGAAATTATCTTCTACCTTCAAAAAATCTCCGTCTCTTGTAAACCATGCCGTTGCATGAGGCTGATTGATTCCGTTTCTCTGTATAACAATCTGATAAATTTCACCTTCTCCTTCAAATTCATCATATTCCTCATAAGCAATGTCCTTATAGATATATTCAGGATAGTTCACTCTCACCCACCTTTGAACAGAAAAAGGAAGTTCATCTTCCGTAAGTTTTACGGAACGAACATCCACCTGGCTTGACTTCTCAAAATCTTTGTTGAACTTTTCCTCTTCTTTGGCTTGTTTTTTGTCAACCTTATCATTTCCTGTCTCTTTTATGTCTGTTTCAAGAGGTTCGTCCGCACGAATATACTTCCCTGACTTATCCAAATAAACAATTGTCTCTAATTTTTTCTTGATATTCTGCTTCTCAAAGATACTTATGATAAACATATCATCGTCTTTGTTTTGCATACTTTGACGCTTAACGCCATTAATTTGATACCCTTGATAATAAAGATTAATGCTTTTTATACAGGCAGAAGGTAAGCGGTCTATTTCCCACTCTTCCATTGTTTCCGTCCACGTTCCATCCTTCGTATAGGATACGATAGAAGGAATGTTCCGATAAATGCAATTTACTTTATAAATCTGTCCTTCATCTTTATAAAATCTCCATACAGCATCAGTAGCCGTTGCGTAGCGTTTCTTATATGATTTTAAAACCTCCTCAGGAAGATTCTCTTCCGCAACAAGCGTTGTATCTACTATTTTCTGTTCTTTCGATTTTCCTTTTTGCGCAAACACAGATACGGATAAAGCGATAAACAATAATCCTGTTATTACTAATTTCGTTTTGAAAGTATTAAATTTATTCATGATTAATTTCTTCAATGATTCTTAATTTATTAACATACATTCTGCAAATATATTATCTTTTTTTAATATAGCCCCAACATTTATTTCATACACACATACACAAAAAGAAATATCAGTAAACATGAGAACCTTTTTTGGACTTATCTGTGCTTATAAAACCCTCTATAAACAGGTTTTCCTACGGCAATGCGCACGCCGGCTTCTCCCTTTACTGAAATTGCATTCACTTTTTCAATGCTTGATGAAAAAAGGATTCCTCTGTACTGCAAGTTTTGAGTATTGTCTTCATAAAGCAAATCTCCCTGGGTTGACTCTTTTAGATTCATAAAGCCATATTCAAAACTACCTCCCACAAAGACGTCTATTATTTTTGAAACCTCAAAGGAAAATCCGATACCCACAGTTGCCGAAACGTTTAAAGGGATATTTAACTTACCCCCATTTGTTTTGCTGCTCTCTTTCCCAAAACCATGATTCGGTAATCCAAAGAGTGTTACATTCCATTTTTCGTAATACCCCTGTATCTCCAATTCTCCGCGCGTAACCTGATAATTTGCAACCAGCGGCAAATGTACTTTAGCGCCCATGTTGATATATATTTTCCTTCGCTTTTTTAAACCAAAGTCATATTGATAATGAAGCAAGACCGGAATTTCTACAAAAAAAATCTTTTGTCGTTCATGCCAATCTCGAAAGTAGACGTCTTTTCTGTACATATCCCCTTCGTCATCAACTTTATCGTAAAACGACACCTTTGCTCCGTCCAAAAATCCGTCCGTAGAAGACGTGGAAAATTCAAGTCCTGTTCCAATGCCCCATTGAGAAGCAAAATAAAAACTATAAGCAACTTTCCCCCCAAATCCTATTCGAGGTTTACAGCTTCCCTTATCTAAACTATAAGATAAAGAAACCATTCCTACGTTTCCGTTAACACTAATACACTGTTTTGTTTGTGAAAAAACAGTAACATTACATAACATTATTACGATAATCAAAAACCGATTATTCATTACTTTCCTTTTTTATTTGTTATATTTATTCCGAACTCACAACAATCCTTTTATCTATCTTACAAGAACTGCAAAAATTTAAAGAACAAAAACAACCACCTCATTTACATCTATTATCCGTAAAATACTATTGGC
This sequence comes from Bacteroidales bacterium, assembly GCA_031264975.1. GTDB lineage: Bacteria > Bacteroidota > Bacteroidia > Bacteroidales > WCHB1-69 > JAIROC01. The sequence goes on along the minus strand of JAISDH010000147.1, from coordinate 9,645 downwards.
ACGCAAAGGTATCACATTATTTTTATATTTCCAATTAAATCATCGATTTATTTTTATATTTCTGCCTTGTGAGATGAGAACAACTCATTGTCAATCTATTTTTTACATTGAAAAAAGATAAGATACACGGATTCTTCTTTATTTTATCTCCTTTCTCGCTTTGGTTTTATGTTGGCAAAGTGAATGTTTTCATAGCGTCTCAATAAAAGAATTAGCCAAACTTATGTACCTTTGCAGACATTTTAATATTAATGTATGAAAACACATTTGCATTTTCAGCGTTTATCGTCTACCAATATATATATGAGGGAATTGGTAAAAAAATATCCGGCAACTCAAATGAGAGCATTGTTTCCTCCTTTTTTTGCAGTTACGGCAAATGAACAGGAAAACGGTCATGGAAGGCAAGGGAAGAAATGGGAAAGTGAAACGGGGAAAAATCTCCTGCTAAGCCTTTTGCTATACCCGAATGTTCCTCCTTCCAAACAGTTTAATATCTGTCAATATGTTTCAATTGCGGCGGCGGACGTTATAAGAGATACATTTTCCGTTCCCGATGTGTCTATCAAATGGCCTAATGACATATATGTAAGAGATAAAAAAATATCCGGTATCCTTATTGAGCATTTTATACAGGGCGAATCCATTAATTACAGCATTGTCGGAATAGGGATAAATATCAATCAAAGAACTTTTCCTGCGTCTCTACCTCCTACAACCTCTCTTCTCCTCGAAACCGGAAAAGAACATGAGATTAAAACCTGTATGGAAAATCTTATTGAAAAAATGAAACAGACAGAACAACTTTCCGACGCCGCCCTGAAAATGCGTTACGAACATTGTTTATATAGAAAAGGAAAGTTTGCCTGCTTTGTCCTGCCCGCTATCTCTGCCACTCCAATGTTACTGCAAATAACAGGAGTTGACGAAATAGGACGGTTACAATTAGTAGATAAAAACAACATTCCCTATTCTTGCGCTTTCAATGAGATTGTTTATTGTTTATCGGTGGATGATTGAAAAGGGATGTTGTTTCTCTTCATATTTCTAATGCTGTCCATTAGCAGTAAAAAACTTTGAAAAGCAACATCAAAAATCATTGGAAGTCAAGATATTTAAAACCCTCTCAAATCAACCCCGAAAATGGTTATCCTTTTTTTTGTAAGTCCTATTTCTGTCTAAATCAGTAATATTTGTTCTGTCAAGGATGACTTCGCTGGGTGTAGCGTCTTCGCTACGTCGGATTAAAAGTAAAAGCAAGCGTTCACGCTTGCATGCAAAGCAGGAGCCTTGCTTTTAACCCGATGTAACCTGGAGACCAATGTCATCAAGTTAAAAGCCGAAATTCCAATAATCAATAGCATAGGGGAAACTCCCAATGTCGTTAACTTACTGAACGCCTTTCGGCGTTCAGTGTGTATAACTCCGAGCTGCGCTCCACTTGCTCGGAGTAGAAATGTGTCTTCTTTATCGGAACTACGAATAGTTCAACTTCATACGGAGTTGAGAAGGATGGATATACGCTCTACCCCCGAGTTGCGCCTTCGGTTTGTACGGGGCTACCCATATTTGACGCCTTCCGGCGTCTGAACTACAACTACGATAATGGTTTTGTTTCTTTATGAATTTTTCCCCTTAAGTTGACGGCATTGCCTTTTGCACTGTGCCGTTGATTCAAACTTTTCAGGATTTGACTGTCTCTCAAACCTCTATTATACTTCGCATGTACTAAAATTGTAAGAAGGGAACGCTTTTGCCATACGCATATATGTTCGGCAACCCGTTAGGATTTTCTCTTTCGGTAGCCAATGTGTTGCATGAAATTATCAAGTCTCCCGTTAGGAATACATCCTCAACGGGAGGAAATATGACATTACAGTATGTTTTTTTATTGAGAAAAGCATTCCTACGGGATACAGAGACGCTAATTTATATTACACGTAATATACAAAATCAGACCATGAAAAGCATAAAAACATAGAATTTGAACTTCAAAAGTTAAAATTCCAACCTCTGAGCTTGGACGTCCAAGCTCATAAGTTAAAATTCCAAGCTCGGAGCTTGGACATTCAAGCTCATAAGTTAAAATTCCAAGCTCAGAGCTTGGACATTCAAGTAAAAAGGTTGGAAATCCAAGCTCAGAGCTTGGACATTCAAGTAAAAAGGCTGGAAATCCAAGCTCGGAGCTTGGACGTTCAAGCAAAAAGGTTGAAAATTGAAGTTCAGAGCTTGGACGTTCAAGCAAAAAGGTTGAAAATTGAAGCTCAGAGGTTGGACATTCAAGCAAAAAGGTTGGAAATTGAAGCTCAGAGGTTGGAAATCGAACCTCTGATATTAAAAATTGAAAATCAGAGGTTGAAAATTGAACCTTAAAGAGTAGAAATTGAAGTTCATAAATTGAAAATCAATACTTTGAGTAATGTTTCCTGTATCATGTGTATAAAATGCAATATAAAAAATAAAAAAATCCCCATTCACATTATCAATATAGATAATTAGAACAGGGATTTAGCAATTTAGGTCTTCGTAGGCTACCGTTTAATCCTCTTCTTCTTCTTTTTCTTCTTCTTTCTTACGTTTCACTTTTGGGAAGCGGACTTTCAGGTCTTTGTGCACTTCTTTTGCGCCGGGAATATTCTGAGCTGCTGCTGCTTTAGCCGCATTATAGAATATGAGCGCCGCTTGAAGGGCTTCGCTACCTGCTACCATTGATGTGTCCTCGATATTATCCATCAGCTGTTTGACAACAATAAGCAGAGTACGCAATCTGGTAGCATCTGCCATATCTGCATCAAAAGCCTTAAGGTCAAGGTACGATGGACACAACGCCGAATAGCGGTGTGCGTAGTCTTTCGACTTCTCTACGAAGCTAAGCGTCTTTTCTCCCATTTTTAGTAAATTGCGTCGTTCTTCAGAAGTAAGCGACACCAGATAGGGAGCAAGTAGCTCAATTGCTTCGTCGACTTTTGTTTGCGCCTCTTCCAGAACATTATCCGGAATAGACTCCACGTGTTTGTCTTCCATACGCTACTTTATTTTATAGGGTTATGAATAAGGCAGCAAAGATACTAAAAAGTTTTGAATAATTAAAGTTTTATCTAACATTTTTTTTGTTTTTTTTTCACGTATAAAATTTAATATATTCATACAAACATGTATCAGGCTATTAATCAGTATTTATTGCTGTTTTTTTTCTTTTAGTGAGAAATCCCCTCCTGAATTAGCATCTTCGATATATTCAAGCACGAAGTTATTCACATTAAACGTCTTTCGACGTTCTTTAACTTGGAGACATTGCTCTGGAGACCAATGTCATCAAGTTAAGCAATAAAAAGCTCTGAAAGAGCGACGTCAATAGCACATGGGCAACGCCCTGTGTCGGAAACGTCCCTCCTCCCGTTATTAAGCCCTGTAAGGGCGTAATATGTTTTATTTCATTTGATTACGCCCTTACAGGGCTTAGTAAATATTGTGTGCATTCTGTCCGTAGGGCGTTGCCCTACACTGTTGATTACGCTCTTTCAGAGCTTTTTACGCCTTCTGTCCATAACTTGGCGTTGCTTCCTATGCTATTGATTATTGGGCTTTCAGCTCTTAACTTGATGACATTGCTCTGGAGACTACGCCGAGCGAAGGAGTTAAATAGAGATATACAAAAAATCTCTTGAAAAATATTTGTAACAGCAACACGTTTCATTTTGTGGAGTTCTTGCCCGAATGGGAAACTTTGGGATGGATTGCCGGATATGAACGCAATACGCTTATCATAGATGAAGCCGACTGTGTGATTGCCTTCCCCGTGAAAGGCAGTTTCGGTAGTTGGGATGCTGTTCGGAAGGCGTGGGCTTTGGACAAACAGGCGGTAATTGTAGAAAGAGAAAAGAAATAGAAAGATGTTTTTTGGCTATGTTGTGTTTTGGCATAGTCGTGCCGTAATTTTGCGGCGTTAATTTTAAATAGATGTTGTATTATGCAAAAAATTATTAGTACAGAAAAAATACCCATTAAACTTTGGCTTGACGAACCGGAAGAAAGCGCAATGGAACAGGCGCGCAACCTTGCCAATCTGCCCTTTGCCGTGAGCCATATCTGCCTGATGCCCGACGCACATGCGGGTTACGGAATGCCCATTGGCGGCGTGTTGGCAACAGACAATGTGATTATCCCCAATGCCGTAGGCGTAGACATTGGTTGCGGAATGTGCGCCGTGAAGACCAACGTCCTTGCAGAGACCCTGGAACGCAAGCAACTCACAACCATTATGAGTGGAATCAGGAAATTAATTCCGCTTGGATTAGACAGGCACAAGCAACGGCAGGACGAATCGCTTATGCCGCAGAATTTCGATATCGACAGAATGCTTATCGTGAAACGTCAGTATCTTGCGGCGCTAAAACAAATCGGGACGCTTGGCGGCGGCAATCATTTTATAGAAATGCAACGTTCCCACGACGGGTTCTTATGGTTGATGATACATTCCGGAAGTCGTAATTTTGGTTTGCAGGTGGCGGAATATTATAATAATGCAGCGAAAAAACTCAACGCACAATATTTCTCGTCGATTGACCCAAAAGCCGGACTGGCGTTTTTGCCTTTTGCTTCGGACGAGGCGCATGCTTATTACAAAGAGATGCAGTATTGTACGGAGTTTGCCTTTGTCAGCCGCCATTTGATGATGGAACGCATAAAAGAGGTGGTTTCCTCGACACTTTCGGGCGTTGAGTACGAGCCGCTTATTAATATCGCTCACAACTATGCTGCTTGGGAAGAACATTTCGGACAAAAAGTTATCGTCCACCGCAAAGGCGCAACGTCGGCAAAGGCGGGCGAGATTGGGATTATACCGGGTTCGCAAGGAACGAAGTCATATATTGTTGAAGGGCTTGGCAATCCTGACAGTTTCACGAGTTGTTCTCATGGCGCCGGTCGCGTGATGAGCAGGAAGGACGCGGCAAACAATCTTAATTTGCAGGAAGAAAAGGACAAATTGGAGAGCCAAGGCATTATTCATTCCATCCGCCACAAAAACGACCTCGAAGAAGCCTCATCCGCCTATAAAGACATTGCGCAAGTAATGGCATTTCAAAGCGACCTGGTGAAAATACTTGTAGAACTAAGTCCCTTAGCAGTAATAAAAGGCACATGACAAGGGCGAAAGGGCGAAGGGACGAAAGGGCGAAAGGAAGCAGGGACGAAGGGACGAAAGGGCGAAAGGGCGAAAGGAATAAGGGGCGAAGGGATGAAGGGGCGAAAGGATGAAGGGGCGAAAGGATGAAGGGGCGAAAGGAAGAAGGGAATAAAGTACAAGGAAAACAGTGAACAAGTGGACAAATGGACAAGTTTTTGCTTGTTCCCTTTGTCCTTTCGTCTTTTCGCTTTCTTTCTCAAGACTTGCCTGCCTGTTGCCTGCTGCCGTCTTCCCTTTCGCCTCTACGTCCTTTCGCCCTTCATAGCTTGCCTGCTTGTTGCCTGTTGCTTGTTGCTTGCTGCCGTCTTCCTTTTCGCTCCTACGTCCTTTCGCCCTTCATGGCTTGCCTGCCTGTTGCTTGCTGCCTGTTGCTTGCTGCCGTCTTCCCTTTCGCCCTTTCGCCCCTTTCTCCGTTAGTGAATAAAAAAATCTTCGATGAGCGTATGTGTTTAATCCGATTTTTTGTATTTTTGCAAAATAATTTTTATTATTGCTGTTATTAAAAATGTAGAAAAATGATAGATAACGTTATACAATTAGATAGAAGTAAATGTAAAGTTTGCTACAGTTGCATCAGGGCATGTCCTGTTAAAGCCATTCATGTGCGCAAGAACAGCGTTTATCCTTATATAGAGGAAAGTCGTTGTATTTTATGTGGAACCTGCATTGGCGTTTGTGCTTATAATGCCATTTCTTATCTTGATTCAACAAAAGAATGCAAGCATTTACTCAATTCGGAAGAGAAAGTGGTAGCGCTTTGCGCGCCTTCTATAGCGGGCGAGTTTGATGATATTACCGATTATCGTAAGTTTGTAAAAATGGTGCGGTTATTGGGTTTCTCATACGTTAATGAAATGGCTTTCGGAGTGGATATTATTGCAAGACAGTTTAAAAAATTAACCCATGACGAGTTTAACGGAAAATATTATCTCACCAGTTGTTGTCCTTCGGTGGTGTCGTTAATAGAGAAACATTATCCTCAGCTTTTGGGTAATTTGGCGCCTTATGTATCGCCTGCTGTAGCCTCAGCCATTACGGTGCGTAAAATGTATGGAGAAAATCTAAAGGTTGTACATATTACTCCCTGTGTAGCGGCTAAAAAAGAAGTGAACCGTTACATAGGATTTGGGAAAATAGACTGCGTATTAACCTTTAAAGAACTGCGTCAACTTTTCAGCGAATTTAAAATTGATGAAACATTCAGCGAATATTCCGACTTTGACGAACCTTTGGGTTACAAAGGCAGTATGTACCCTATTTCGCAAGGTTTTATAGAGGCAACAGGGCTGGACAGCGGTTTGATGAACGAAAATACAATTACGGCAGAAGGAAAAAGTTCTATTGCAGCGGTGAAACAGTTTTTGGACTTTAATAAGATGATGAAACAAAACTGTAATCTTTTCTTCTGTGAAGGTTGTATCATGGGACCTGGTACGTCGGAAAATGGTAAAAAATACCTGCGTCATGCGTTAGTCAAAGATTATATTAGCCGCCGTTTGTCTAATTTCGATATAGACAAATGGAAAAAACATATTGATATGCATTCTCATCATAAAGAACTTGAAGCCCGATTTTTTGATAAGAAATATGAATTGCCTTCCCCAAGCGAGTACGAAATGAAAATAGCGCTTAACGATATTACTGAACGGAACAATAATAAAGAAGTGAATTGTGGCGCTTGCGGTTTTGACACTTGTCGGGGGTTGGCTCGCGCCATTGCTCAGAATATTGCGATTCCGGAGATGTGCGTTACCAATACTCAACTTACCAATGTGGAGACTTCCCATGCCGCCAAAAAAAGTATTGAAGAGTTGGAGATGGTTAAGAATGAGCTTAAAGTAACCCGGTCTGCGCTTGAAGAAACCAGAGAATTACTGTTCGCCAAAAATGAGGCAATATCTATCTTTGTCAGGGGATTAAAATCGGGTATTGTTTTTTGTGATGAGAACTTTAAAGTGGTAGAATCCAATACCGGTTTTGTTGAGATTTTGGGTGAAGATATTAAAGATATACATGAAGTTATCCCCTATCTTATTGGCGCTGATTTAAAGACTTTGCTCCCTAATACGCTCATTTCGCAAATACAGTTTATTCTCAACCACGACGAAATGCAACTTACCCGCGATGTAGAAATTGAAGGGCGACTTATTAATGTTACCATGTTTCAGTTGATTCCAAAGAAAATGGTAGGTTCCGTATTTCGTAATCTTTACTCCAAAGAAGAACGTCCTGAAGAGATTATACACCGCGTTACAGATGTTATCGAAGAAAACCTGCGACAAGTCCAACAAATGGGTTTCATTCTTGGAGAAGGCGCCGCAAAAACAGAGAAAATGCTTAACTCGATTATAAAGTCTTATGAATAGGGTGTAGGGAAGGAAAATAGTGATTAACGGTTAGTGATTGATGGTTAATGATGATACTGTACGCGGGATGGTTTTGTGTATTGCGGGGTTGATGATTTAGATTTAGGATGACCGCAAGGGTAGTCCCTACGTTGCGGTATCAAAAGACGTGAAACATCTATACATTTTATCTTACCATGTTCCATGTACCTTTCGCCCCTTCATCCCTTCGCCCTTTCGCCCCTTCATCCTTTCGCCCCTTCATCCTTTCGCCCTTTCGTCTCTTCTCCCTTACAGCAGATGTTGTTTTGCATTTGCCAGGGCGATATCGAAATTGTCGAAGATATTAGATTCTCCGATTAGAGCGGCAATTCCGCTTTTATTCAATTCCTTCCGAACATTGGGTTGAACGCCGGACAATATTATCATTTTTTCGTCAGACTTTAACGAACTGATAGCGCCTCTAAAATTATGTACTCCCGTGGCGTCTATAAATGGAACATGTCTCATTCGTATAATTAAAATTTTGGCGGAAGATTTATGTCCTTTAAGTACTTCGCTATAATGTTTTGCAGCGCCAAAAAAGAAGGGACCGCTTATCTCGTAAATTTCAATTTCCTTGGGAATATCTTTATAATTTTCGATAATATCCGATTCTTTGTCTCTCAAAATAGCCTGTCCGTTGTCTGCCATACGTTTCATGAACAGCAAGGCAGCCATGACAATGCCAATTTCTATTGCCATCGTCAAATCCACTAAAACAGTTAATAGAAATGTACTGATTAATATCATAATATCAAATGCAGACCCTTTGAGAATAGAAGAAAATGATCTCCATTCACTCATATTGTAAGCGATAATAATCAATATTCCTGCAAGACAGGACATGGGAATTAATTTCGCCCATTGTCCGAAAAACAGCATAATAAGCAGTAATGTAACCGCATGAATCATTCCTGCAATGGGAGTTCTTCCGCCGTTTTTTATATTTGTAGCCGTTCGTGCAATGGCTCCGGTGGCAGGTATGCCGCCAAATAAAGGCGTAACAATATTGGCACAACCTTGAGCAATTAATTCCGTATTACTATGATGATTGGCTCCAATCATACCGTCGGCAACCACCGCCGAAAGCAATGATTCTATCGCCCCCAATAAGGCAATGGTAAGCGCCGGTTGAAAATAATGTTGTATGTTGCTTATATCAATAGAGGGAAATGTAAGCGAAATTTTGTTGGGAATCTCTCCAAATGTAGATTCAATGGTTGTTACAGGGAGGTTAAAGACCGAAACAATGATTGTCATCAAGATAATGGCAACAAAAGAACCGGGTATTTTATTGGTAACCCGACTAAATCCGATACTGATTAAAATAGTTCCGACAGTTATTGCAAAAGCAATCCAGTTAATCGAAGACAAAGAAGCAAAATAGACAGACCATTTCCCGATAAATTCACTGGGAATATTATCAATCTGTAAGCCGAACGCGTCTTTTATCTGTGTAGAGAAAATAACCAGGGCTATTCCGCTGGTAAATCCTACAATAAGCGGATGGGGTATGAATTTTAATAAAGAACCTAAACGCAACAACCCAAAGATAACGAGCATTATTCCCGCCAACAGGGTAGATATAATCAATCCATCCATTCCATATTGCGCAACAATACCAAATACGATGACAATAAATGCTCCGGTAGGTCCGCCTATCTGTACCCGACTGCCTCCCAATGCAGAAATGATAAACCCGGCAATAATAGCTGTAATCAACCCTTTCTCAGGGGAAACGCCCGATGCAACCGCAAAAGCAATTGCCAAAGGTAACGCGACAATACCTACTATGATACCGGCAAATAAATCTTTGGTAAACTGTTGTTTTGTATATCCTTGTTTTAAAACTGTAACTAATTCAAATTTAAATTTAAATATTTCTTTCATTATATTCTGTCTGTTCGATGATAGATAACTATAGCTCTACATGCTTCATCTTGGACTTGTATTTTCAAATTGTGTGCCACGTACAATACAATAATTAATGAAAGCGGGAATATACCTTCCCGCTTCCCAAACTAACTAAACTATTAACATATAAAAACTTAAAACCATCATACCCATTAT
>JAISDH010000131.1 GCA_031264975.1 Bacteroidales bacterium | reverse complement strand
ATTTTATCCACAACGGCAGGATTATACGTTTGAGGCACAAAACCCGCTCCAATACCCTGTATTTTGTGTGTTCCCGGACTGCCGCCGGACAAGACCGGAGAATCCTTCGGTTCAACAGCTACATTGACGATATTGGAATTTAAATTCTTCAACACCTCTCCTACACCGCTCACCGTGCCTCCTGTTCCTACTCCAGCTACAAAAATATCAATCCTTCCTTCCGTATCGCGAATGATTTCTTGTGCCGTTGTTTGCGTATGGATTTTAGGGTTTGCCGGGTTTTCAAACTGCTGCAAAATCAAAGAGTCCGGATGCTCTTTGTGCAATTCCTGCGCTTTGGCAATCGCGCCTTTCATACCATCGGCGCCGGGAGTGAGAACCAGATTCGCTCCAAGTGCTTTGAGCAGGTTACGTCTTTCAAGGCTCATGGTTTCGGGCATGGTAAGGATAAGTTTATATCCTTTGGACGCTGAAACAAAAGCCAATCCAACGCCTGTATTACCGCTTGTCGGTTCTATAATTGTTGCGCCCTGTTTTAGTTTGCCGCTTTTCTCCGCATCTTCAATCATCGAAAGGGCGATTCTGTCTTTGACGCTTCCCGCCGGATTGAAAAATTCAAGTTTGCCAATTACATGTGCATCAATATTCTTTGACTTTGAATAGGAGGTCAATTCCAATAAAGGGGTATTGCCTATTAAATCTGTTAACTGTTTTGCTATTTTTACCATAATTATATTCTTTAAAAATTTCTGCAAAGGTAATACATTATTCTTGATTTTGAAGTAGCACATTCGTGGTATTTTTACGTTTTCATGTAAATGAATATTCCATTATGCTACTTTTGCATCACAGGAAAGCATCAATCATTATCAATATTTATCCTGTTTTTTACTATATGGAAAGACCTTTTATTTTAGCTGACAATCAAGATATTACATACGAAGGCATATTGTCGTTATTGCAGAAACTGAGATTAACGGACATTATTTTAAAAGCCTCTTCACGAACAGAATTGATGAAATGGCTTGTCAGATACCCTAATGCGGTTGTAGCGCTTGATTATACCTTATTTGATTTTTCTAAGTCGCAGGTAATCAATCTCAAACAGCGTTATCCACAGTCGTTATGGCTGTTATTTTCCGATGAATTATCTACCCATTTTCTACGACAGGTGTTACAATCGGAACAGTTATTCGGCGTTGTTATGAAAACAGACAGCAAGGAAGATATTACCGAAGCCTTTAGAAAAGCATCCGCTGGAAAGATATATCTATGTGATACGGCATTACAGATACTTCGTGAAGGCGTTCCTCCTCAGATTGTACACGATAAACTGACAGACAGAGAACAATTGGTACTCCATGAAATTGCAAAAGGGAAAACAACAAAAGAAATTGCAGATGAACAAAATGTAAGTTTTCACACCATCAATACGCACCGTAAAAACATATTCAGAAAATTAGAGATAAACAACGTTCACGAAGCCACAAAATATGCTCTTCGCGCCGGTATTATCGATTTGACGGAATATTACATTTAGACGTTAAGGAACAGGCAGCAAGCCAAGAAGGGCGAAAGGACGAAAGGGTGAAAGGGCGAAAGGAAGAGAGAGGATACAAGGGACAAGCAACAAAGAGTAGGCAGCAAGCAACAGGCAAGCAAGCTATAAGTAGGAAGACAGCAACAAGGAACAAGGATGAAAATAATGGTTAATATTTATAGCTTTCGCCCTTGTATCTTTTGTCTTTTTGTCTGAATCAGGATTATAGGATGAGCAAGATGTGAATAGTGATTTATCCTTTACTTTCTTTTGCCTTTGTACCTTTTTCCTAAATCGTCGAAACGTTTTTCCCCAATCGTCTAAATGTTTTTGGCAAAACGTTTAGACCTTTTCAGGGTTTCGTACTCATTAAGTTGTTCGACGTTTCTTTCAAGTCTACGTTCGGACGGAAGGTAATTTTGCGAAGTCATCTTGCTTTCATGAATCGAAATTTAACAGGTCATATAGCGGGCATATTTATTTATTGGCAACTACTTATCACTAAATACCCAATCCGTCGATAAAGGCGGACGTCGCTTTTTTCTGCGTAATACGTGAATGAGGGGGAACGTCATGAACCTGCCAAACATTACCTCCAATAATAGAATCATGTCCGATTGTTATGCGACCGAGAATCGTAGAATTTGAATAAATAATGACATTATCTTCAATAATTGGATGTCGGGGAACATTCAAGGGAAATCCATTTTCATCGTAAACAAATCCTTTGGCGCCGAGCGTTACGCCCTGATAAAGTCTTACATTATTACCTATTATACACGTTTCGCCAATAACGACTCCCGTTCCATGGTCAATACTGAAATATTCGCCTATCTGCGCTCCGGGGTGAATTTCGATACCTGTTGCAAAATGCGCCAATTCCGAAATGATTCTCGGAACTGAAGGAATTTGCATCAACAATAGTGCGTGCGCAACACGATAATGTAACATTGCCTGAATAGCCGGATAGCAAAAAATTACTTCGCTATAGCTTTTTGCAGCTGGGTCGCAATCATGTACGGCTTTTACATCCATTGCTAATAAGCGTTTGATTTCAGGTAATTTGTCAATAAAAGCGACTGTAAATTCTTCCGCCATTTTACGAGGAGTATCGTAATCATTAGAAAAACAAAGTCCATTATAAATTTGCTCGTTAAGCAATGCATACATAAATTTAAGATTGGAAATTGAAGCATCGTCCGTAATTGCCGCATTGTCAAAAAATCCGGGAAATATCACAATCCTTACCAAATTCATTAATTCTTTTATCCGATTAATATTGGGTAATGGATGATTGAGTTGCGGAATAAACGAATATTCAGGGATATCATTCCGTGATAATGATTGCGTTATTTTCTCTAAAAAGGGAGTTATCATATCAATAATTTTATAGTTACAAATTAATATTACTTTAAACAATGGTTGAAAATCAAAAAGATATTCTGTTGAATGTAAAAGATTATTTTCATCTTCAAAATTCAGACAGATATATCGTGCTGCAAATGTAACACTATTTTTTAGATTACAGATAAATTGGCAGAGGATTTTAGCGTAAAACCAACTACGGAGAATATTTTCAAATATATTTGCTGAACATAAGAAAAAAAGTTGTACTTTTGCAGCCGGGTAAGTCTTATACGACTAGCTCCTGTTGAACTCCCCCAGGATCGGAAGGTAGCAAGGGTAAAACGGTTGAGCGGTGCGATATAAACAGCTTACCCTTTTTTTTAAATATTATGGCTATATTACTAAGAATCTACGAAGAAAATCCCCAAGAGCGGCATATCCAGCAAGTAGTTAACTGCTTGAAGAATGACGGTTTGGTTATTATACCTACCGATACCGTTTATGCTATTGCTTGCGACATTTATAATGCACGAGCTTTTGACCGCTTATGTTCGCTAACGAACAGGAAAAAAGAGAAATCAAATTTTTCTTTTCTTTGTTGTGATTTGAGTAATTTATCCGAATATACCAAGCCGCTAAATAACGCGGTATTTAAATTGATGAAAAATTTATTGCCCGGACCTTATACCTTTGTATTGGAAGCCAATACGAATGTTCCCAAGTTTATGCAAAAAAAGAAAACCGTAGGGATTCGTCTTCCTGACAATGTGATAGCAAGAACGCTGGTCAATCAATTAGGAAATCCCATTATGTCTGCTTCTTTAAAATCGCAGAATGATGAGATACTGGAATATATTACCGACCCCGAATTGATTTTTGAACAGTATGAAAATAAAGTAGATATTGTCGTTGACGGAGGATATGGAGAATATACGCCGTCGACGGTTCTTGACTGTACAGACGGAAAAATAGAATTGATTCGGAAAGGAAAAGGAAATATTGATTTTTTATAGATACAACAGCAATTCGTTCTGTCGCTGTCCCTTGTGGATAGAGGAAAGTCCGGACAACAAAGAGCGCCATACTTCCTAACAGGAAGGTCTCATTAATGAGAACAGCCAGTGCCACAGAAAATAACCGCCGAAAGGTAAGGGTGAAAATGTGAGGTAAGAGCTCACACACTATACAGGTAACTGTGTATTGGGGTAAACCTTATGGGTTGAAAGACCATGTATACCGAGGATTGAGGGTTGCTCGCCTAATCTCGGAGGGTAGGTCGATAGAAATATTTAGTGATAAATATTCCAGATAAATGACAGAAATTCCGACAAAAATCGGAATACAGAATCCGGCTTACAGAGTTGCTGTTTTTTTATTTCTCCAAAAATCCCTCATATCGTCCTTTGAATGAGATAGATTCGAATGTTTAAATTTATTTTTTGAAAAACGAACTTTGTAATGTTTTTTTTTCTATCTTTGCACGTCAAAAAAAATGGGGTGCTGTAGCTCAGATGGTAGAGCGTCGGACTGAAAATCCGCAGGTCACTGGTTCAATTCCAGTCAGCACCACGTAG
>JAISDH010000030.1 GCA_031264975.1 Bacteroidales bacterium | reverse complement strand
TTTTGTTTCTTCCAGAAAAGAAAAGTAGACGGAAGTAATACCTCCGCCTACCATCAATTAAATATAAATCTATGCATATAGATGTTTCTATAACTCTATATTTCGATTATTATTGTAATGAATGGGAGATGGGAGAAGGATACGCTTGTTTCCTATTGCTTACGAACTTTTCTCTCGCGGCTTGCCTGTTGGCTGCTACTTGTTGCGTGCCTGCTTGTTGCTTGCAGCCTGTTGCCTGTTGCCTTCTCCCTTTACACCCTATATCTTTCCCGTATTTCGGCAATTATCTTTTTGATAGATTTCAATCCGATATGTTCCAAGTTTACCTTTTGCGGGTGTATGAAACATACTTTTGCTACATCGTCGCCGGCATATAGCGGGGTAAATGATTCTACCTTACATTCAAAGACAATATCAATGGTAAAATAAGTCAGTCCTCCAAATGAATATTCGTTCGGGAAGGTTCCAAAAAAGTGGAGTTCTGTTACATTCAGATTCACTTCTTCTTTGATTTCTCTTTTCACACAATTTTCTGCCGTTTCGCCCAAGTCGATAAATCCGCCGGGCAAATCAAGTGTTCCTGCCGCAGGGTTGAATTTACGAACGGTAAATAACAATTCATCTTTCTCATTTCTTATCAACGCAACCGTTGACCCTGCTTCATTCGTATATAATTTGTGATGACAGTCGGAACAAATATGTGATTTTGTGCCGTCCCACGAAAACCTCTGAGAACCACAAAAGGGACAAAACTTTAAAACATTTTTCGGATGAGTATCCATATATTACTTGTCATTTAAAAGTGTCTGAGCCGCCTGTAAAGTGGAGTCGGAAAGTTCTTCGTTGCTTATCATTTTGGCAATTTCAATAACCCGTTCCTGTTGAGACAGGCGTTTGATTTGCGAATATGTCTTTTCTTTATCGTCCTGTTTATATACGAGATAATGTAATTTAGCCTTGCTTGCAATTTGTGGTAAATGCGTAATGGCAAGCACTTGCGTAAAACGAGCAATCTCCTGCATCACCTTTCCCATTTTTGCAGATACTTCCCCAGACACCCCGCTGTCTATTTCATCAAAAATAATGGTTGGAAGTACATTCTTTTGCAGGATTAGCGATTTAATGGCAAGCATCAGTCTGGACAATTCACCGCCGGAAGCCACTTTTGCCATTGCCTTCATATCCGTTCCGCGATTGGCATTGAAAAGAAAAACAGGTTTATCCAAACCGGTTTCGGTAAGTTGGTTATGTCTTTCTAAAACAATTTTAATCATGGCTTGCGGCATATTCATCAGTTGCAGTTTTTCCGTCAGAGCCTGTTCTATGTCCGGTATTATTTTCTTTCTTTTTGCAGACAAATTTTCCGCCAATACATACAATTCTTTTTCCAGCCGTGCAATACTTTCCTGCAATCCAGCTGTCGACCTCTCTGCGTGATAGATAGCTTGCAGTTTTTCCTGCAATTGTTCCTTCACGGCGATTAAATCTTTTTCGTTATTGACCTTATGTTTCTGTTCCAAACGGTATAAGGCGTTCAATTGAGCGGATAGTTGTTCTATTTCCTGCGGGTCATAAACCGTATTTTCTGCAATGGTTGAGATTTCATTTGTAATATCTTTCAGTTCTATTAAAATAGAATTAAACCGCTGATGCAACAGGTCAAACTTTTGAGAATGCTTTTCCAAAGAAGATAAACGTTGTTTACAGTCTTGCAATGACTGAAAAACATTCATGTCATTAAACTCCATTAGATTGACGATTTCGCCTGATTTCTGTTTTATTTCTTCGGCATGGGAAAGTAGTTGAAGTCTTTCTTCCCAATCTTTTTGTTCCCCGTCTTTCAATTTGGCTTCTTCCAATTCGTTACATAAAAACTCCAAATATTCCTTATCCTGATTGCCGGACTTGTCAAAAAGTTCCTGCAACTGTTTTTTATAAGATTGAAACACGCGGAAAGTATCTTTATATATTTTTATTTCTTCGTCCAATCGGGCGTACTGGTCAAGGATGAGCAGTTGAAAATTATTATCCTGGAGTAATAAATTACTGTGTTGGGAATGAATATCAATTAACTTCTCTCCTATCTTTTTTAATGTAGCGATATTTACCGGCGTATCGTTGATAAAAGCGCGCGACTTTCCTTGAGGATTTATCTCTCTATGGATAATACAAATATCATCATAGTCAAGGTCTTCTTCTTCAAAGAGAAATAACAAACCTTGCTCCTTTATATTGAATGTTGCTTCTACGATACTTTTTTTATTTTTATCAAACAAAACGCCTGTATCTGCCCGCTGACCGGACAATAAAGAAAGAGCTTCTATCAGGATTGACTTTCCCGCGCCTGTTTCTCCTGTAATAACAGAAAATCCTTCTTCAAAATCAATAGAAAGACGTTCAATAAGCGTATAATTTTCTATATAGATATGTTGTATCATCGTTTATACGGGATTGACCATGATTATTTTGTCATTTTGTCGTATCTTTCCATATTCGCAGGGTCTATCTTCTTTAAAATGCCGGATGCTTTTTGTTTTTCTTCTGTAGTCGCTCCCGAAAAAACATTGACAAATTCTATAGACTTGGTAAAAGTCAGTATGGAAACGCCTGCATTTCCCGGATAGGTATTGTATAAAGTTTGTAATGATTCCAAAGAAGAAAGGATTACGGAAACCCCATTCGTTGTACTTTGCGACATAACATCCAAACCTTCCCGATGATATTGATAAACAAACTTTCGCAAGGCGTCATAAGCCGGATTTGTAAAACTTTCCAGCAACCAATATCGATTACGTTTTTCTTTGGACGTACTCAACCAGCCTTCTTCCCCCGGAGGAGCGCTTGAAACGATATTGGCGCATTTGTTATAAAATGAGGTACCTCCATTGAGAGCGTATGAATCAAATGTAAGCGCTAAAAACAAATTGGCATAGTAAGCCGCAATAGAAGTAACCGTCCATAAATAGGAATTTTCATCATAATCAAACGGTTGGTTTGCCGTATATTTAAATCTAAGGTTGTTGTCCTGATAAGATAACAAAGGCGAATTATACGATGAATTATAAACAGGACGACTTAATTGCACAGAAATTTTCCCACCATAAATGTCATTTCCTGGCGCTTCTTCTATTGCCAATTGTATACTGCATTCTATTTTTTCTTCCGTCTTGAAATTATATTCCGACCATTTCCGGTCATTCATAAATGAAGTAAGGTTCTGCTCCAATGTCGTAAAAATTGATTTATCTACCGAACTGCTTCCAACCCCTTTCATATTGGAAGTAACAACAGAAACTCTGCATAGTAGTTCTTGTGCAAGGGTAGTCGTCGCTATAAATACTGTTATTGTAAAAATCAAAAATCCTTTCATATTGGTATGTATTATTTTAAGATTTGATGCCGTCTAAAACCGTTTGAATGATATTGACAGCGATTTCCTGTTTTGATTTTAATGGAAACGTAATGATATTCTCTTTTTTATCAATAATGGTAACTTTATTTGTCAATGTTTCAAATCCTGCTCCTTTATCATTCAACGAGTTTAAAACGATGAAGTCAAGTTTTTTAGTATGCAATTTTTGTTTTGCATTCTCTATTTCATCGTTTGTTTCCAGAGCAAAACCTACAATCGTTTGATTGTTTTTCTTTTGGGCGGCAATAGTTTTTAAAATATCCACAGTTGGTTTTAGGCGTAAGGAAAAAGACGTCTCCTTCTTTTTCATCTTCAATTCTGTCTTTTCTTCAGGCGTATAGTCCGCAACAGCTGCTGCCATAACAATAATATCCGCTTTCTGAAAATGTTGCAAACACATTTGTAACATCTCTTCCGCAGTATTAACATCCATACGATGAATGTTTTTTTCTGATGACATCAACGTTGTCGGACCTGTAATTAAATCCACTTCAAAGCCTTTTTCCGCCAATGCTTCGGCAATAGAAAATCCCATTAATCCTGTAGAACGATTGCCAATAAAACGGACAGGGTCAACAGGTTCATAAGTTGGTCCTGCGGTTACCAATGCTCTTTTTTTATTTATAGTTTCGTTCGTACCGGAAACAGAACCTGAAACTGCTTCAAAAATAGCCGACGGTTCCGCCATTCGTCCGGTACCCTCCATATTGCAAGCCAACATTCCTGTTTGAGGCTCTATGATATGGTAATGGTATTGCCGGAGTTTGTTTAAATTATTTTGGACAGCAATATGCTTATACATGTTTTCATTCATTGCGGGAGCAATATATATGGGCTTGGAAAATGCCAATAAAGTAGTACTAAGAGCGTCATCAGCAATACCCAGAGCAAGTTTTCCTATGATATTTGCCGTAGCAGGAGCAACAACAGCCATATCTGCCCATTGAGCAAGAGAAATATGTTCTGTTGTCCGCTCCATCGAATGTTCAAACATATCAACATAGAGTTTATTATTACTCAGCGTTTCTATAGTCAAAGGCGTAACAAATGACAACGCATTATGGGTAATAACAACCTTTACTTCACATCCCGCTTTACGAAATAATCGAATAAGGGTTAGTGTTTTATAAGCCGCTATTCCGCCACAGATACCAATAAGTATCTTTTTATTAAACATCTACAGAACAATTTCCGGTTTAGAGCCTTCTTCCGGCAGTCGATAATATATTCGACCATCTAAAAATTCCTGAATAGCCAGAAGAGTTGGCTTCGGAAGTTGTTCGTAATAGCGCGCTAACTCTATTTGTTCTTTGTTCTCAAAAATTTCATCGGATATTTCATGATTAACCGTAAATTCCTGAATCTTACTATTCAATTCTTCTTTGACGTCGCCTGCTATTTGATTAGCTCGTTTGGAAAGAATGACAAGGGATTCATATATATTCCCTGTTTTCTTATCAAAATCATTCAAATCTCTTGTTGCTGCGAAGTTATCAATCTTTGCTTTTTTGTGGTCCATTTTAGTTTTACTTCTATTTATCATTTTCTAATATTTTATTTCTCTTTTTCTCTGCCTCGCCTGCTATCTTTTCCGCATCGGATAAATATTTTGATTCGGCGTTATATGCTTTTAATTTATTTTTATTATCGATTGCCATTTGGTAGCGTTCTATTTTTTTCTCTTCAATACTTTTCTGCGCATATTCATAGCTGTTTTTCACCAAATAGTACAAAGTTTCTTCGGTAAAAGCAGAATTTGGAAAATCCTTAAACAAATTATTAAACGAAATTTGAGCTGCCAGATAATTTCCCGTATTATAGTACATTTGCGCTATACTGAAATCTTTTTTAGCCAATTTGTTTCGTAAGGAATCTATCATCATATTCCCTTCTTCCTGATACTTACTATTCGGATAAGCATTCAAAAATATCTCCAAGTCTTCAAGCGCAAGATACGAATCCGTCTGGTCTAAATTATAGACGGGAGAATTTAGAAAATAACATCTTGACGACAAAAAACTTGCCTCCTCTGCCCGCCCGCTTTGTGGATAGCGACGAAGATAATCTTTAAAATGAAACGCTGCCATTAAATAATCATGGTTTTTCATGTAGCTATCTGCAAATAAAAACAATATATTCTCTCCTTCATGAGAAGAAATATATAAAGGATAGATTTCTTCAAATAACTGAGCTGCGCTTAAATATGCTCCTTTCGCATAGTAGGTCTTTGCTGCTTCATATTTATCTTCCTTTGTTTTATAGCGTTTGGATATTCTTCTTTTGCTATTTTTCTGATTTTTCTCTGCAAAGGAAGGCATATCCATTGTAAATAATAATAAGATTATAAAAACTATTGCTTTTTTCTGCATTTATAATTTCGCTTTTTAATACCAAATAAAAACCTGCAAAGATACAAAAAATACTCTTCAAATCTCCAACTAAACAAGGCTTTTATTTCATGTACGCAAATAACGCTGCATTTGCGGATTTATTTTAGCATGTGTATTATCGGTAAGTTTTCTTGTCTACAATTTGGTAAATGACTTACAAAACAAACAGTTCGACTTTGTATTTATGCTTATTCATGCTTTCAAACATCACGTTATATGTTGCGTTTCTTTATTCTCCAAAAATTATTTTATCCTTTAATAATTCTTCTTCTTTGTTTCTTTTCATTCGCAGATATTCCATTGGTCT
>JAISDH010000002.1 GCA_031264975.1 Bacteroidales bacterium | reverse complement strand
AATAAAAACTCCAAATCATTTTGTTGAGGTTTGAGACGACTGTCGATGAGTACGCAGACAGCTACCAAATTGGGACGATAAAGAATATAATCGGAAATCATTTTACTAAATCCGGCGCTGACGGATTTGGCTATTTTTGCGTATCCATATCCGGGAAGGTCAACTAAATACCAGGAATCATTGATTAAAAAATGATTAATCAATTGTGTTTTTCCCGGTTTGGAAGATGTTTTTGCAAGCTTTCCATGATTTGTTATCATATTGATAAAGGAGGATTTCCCTACGTTTGACCTGCCGATAAACGCATATTCCGGCAAATTCGTTTGCGGGCATAAATTCCATTTCGGGCTACTTTTTATAAAGACGGCGCTATTGATTTTCATGTATTTTCTTTTTGCAAAAGAAAGTTATTAATGTGTCTTTCTTTCTTGTATTCATATATGTTACTTATATTGATGAGAATAGCTGTTTCCTCAACATCTCCAAACGACGTATTTTCTGCCGTTCCAAAAGAAGACATCGTCGGCGCCAATCCCATGTAAATATTGATTAGCGGAGGGATTTTACATTCCAATTTGGAAGTTTCTTTTACAAGTATTTTGAAATTTTCGTTGAAGTCGTCTGAAGTCAAAATAGAGGATAACAAACTTTCCTCATGAAAAAATGATAAAGGTTTGATTGGTTTCATCAATAGTTTGGTGTCGGAAAAATGTTTTTTGAGGAAAAACAGAATCAAATCTCTGGCAAATTTATTGTACGTTTTATACATTGTCATCTTGCCGTAAAAGTATTTTATTTGAGGATTGAGACAAATAATAGCGCCCAATCCGTCCCAAATATTATCCAACGCAAATGCGCCCTGTCTTGACGCCTGATACTTCGGCTGGACAAACGAACGACCCAATTCAATAGAACAGGGAAGAAAATCTTTTACAAATTCATCTGAAAAATTAAATAATTCTGCCGTTGGAGAGAAAATACCTTTAGGCGTTACTTTTATATCCGCTCCTGAAATATAGCGATAACTACTGATAATTTCTTTTTCCCTCGGACTCCACACCAAAAGTTGGTGAAAAGGCTTTGCCATTGTATCAAATTCATCAATATCAATGGGATTTCCGGTTCCTCCTCCTGCGTTACGAAATGCAATTTCTCGCAGTCTTCCAATCTCTTGCATCGTATAGGGAGAATTGTGATGCGTTATATCGTAAACCAAATTTCCCCCATGTCGAGTTGAACAGATAAATCTTTCAGGGGTAAGTTCGGCTTTTAGCAATCTTCTCCGTATTCTTCTTGGTATTTTCATTTTTTCTGTGCTTCTATTTTAAATGCAAATGTAGATAAAAAAATGGTAATATTTTATGTTTTGAGTTATATTTTTTTTAAGATAATAAAAAGAATAAGTTTCCTCCAGATGAAAAATCAATTTCTACCTTCACTTTCAACGCTATTGATAATAAAATATTGAACGTTTGCATAAAGGATAAATAAATTACAGGGTTGATAAAGAGTATACATATTTTCTTATTTCTTGAGCCCATTCAAAATTAGTTTTTTCCGGCGTTAATGATTCATAATGAATCAAGTCTCCAATATGGATGTGATAAGAAGAGTTTCGTTGTTTCATAAATTCGTCCACCAAATATATCATTTCCAAATTAGCCTTTATATGCAGTTTCTTACGTATACGGGCAAGGTTATAAAAAAAATTGGAATTTTGTCCGTTAAAATATACCGGAACAATATCACGAGCATATTCTTTTGCTTTGTCTACAAATGTTTTTTTCCATTCCAGATCTTGTATAACGTTATTTATTTTACGGGAACAAATCCCTGCGGGAAAATATAGAATAGTAGAATCCGAAGCGAAAATCTTATCAAATTGGCGCGCCAAATGGATAGAATTATTTCCCACTTTGTTGATAGGGACAAAGATATCCCGCAGATTAGGAATATTCATCAGAAAATCATTAACAGGAAATTTTATATCTTTTCGATAACGAGAAACCAGACTTATAAGAGTAAGCCCGTCAAATCCACCAAGCGGATGATTACTGACAACAATCAATTTTCCTCTTGCAGGGATTCTATTTTCATTGTGAATATTAAATGTAACGTTAAATTCTTTCATCAGTCCATTCGTAAAACTAATTCCATCCTGTCCATGATAACGTTTTAAAATATCATTTACTTCGTCTTCGTGAATAATACGACGTATGTAATTAATTATAAATCGAGGCAGCATTCGATATACTTTCTCATTTTTTGATTTAATGATATTTTCAATATTTATTTGTACAACTTTATTATCGTTTTCTTCCATTTGTTTGTTTGGTTCTATGTTGCATATTGTTTTTCTATATCCTGGAATATTGTTCTGATTTCATCCAAAGAATTGGATGTAAGTAATTTTATCCTTGTCTCTTTAAAATTGATTAAGTCTTTAAAATAAGGCTTGTAATGTTTTCTCATGATTAGTATTCCGTAATGCTCGCCTTTGTTTTTTATGCATAGTTCAAAATGTTGTTTACAGATAGATAAACGTTCGTGAATCGTTGGCGGAGGAGAGATAATATTTTTTTCGAGCAATAATTTAGATGCTGCAAATATCCATGGATTGCCGATAGCGCCGCGTCCAATCATGATTCCGTCTACATGATAATGTTGTTTTGCAGATAATGCGGCGTCAGCATGGGTAATATCTCCATTCCCAATGACAGGAATAGTTATGCGTGGATTTTCTTTTATTTTTCCTATCAATGTCCAGTCTGCTTCCCCTTTATACATCATGGAACGGGTACGCCCATGAATACTTATCGCCTGAACTCCAATATCCTGTAATTGTTCTGCCAAGTCAATAATCGGCTTATTTGTTTCATCCCAACCTAATCGGGTTTTGACGGTTACGGGAATTTTAGTAGTATTAACCACTTGCCGTGTTATATGAATAAGTAAAGGAATATTTTGAAGCATGCCTGAACCGGAACCTTTCCCCGCTACTTTTTTTACGGGACAACCCCAATTAATATCAATAAAATCAGGTTTATATTTTTCTGCAATACGCGCAGCTTCGCACATTGAATCAGCCTGATTTCCGAATATCTGTATTCCAAAAGGACGTTCTTTGTCATCGAATTTAAGTTTTTCTTGCGTCTGTTTTACATCTCTGATTAATGCTTCGGAAGATGCAAATTCACTAATAACAACGTCTGCACCCAATTTTTTACATATTAGCCGAAATGCGGAATCGGTAACATCTTCCATCGGAGCAAGGAATAATGGCGTTCCGTTCAGTTGAAGATTGCCTATTTGTATCATTCTTTATCCGATTTGATAGTAATTTGTTTGCTTCTTTTTCATGTAGAATAAATAATCACGCAGGAGTGTATTTTTAGGATTTTTCAATTCGGGGTCTTCCGATAAAATACTATTGGCAATATTTCTGCATGTTGTAATTATTTTTTCATCATGGATAATATTAATCAATTTAAAATCCAACATTCCGCTTTGTCTGGTTCCTGTTATATCTCCGGGACCTCTTAGTTTCAAATCATAATCAGCAATTTCAAATCCATTATTTGTTTCTACCATTGCTTCTATCCGTTTTCTGGAATCGGCGCTTAATTTTACATCGGACAATAAAATACAATAAGATTGGTCGGCGCCCCGTCCTACGCGTCCTCTCAATTGATGCAATTGAGACAATCCAAATCGTTCGGCATTTTCAATAACCATAACGCTTGCATTCGGGACGTCAATCCCCACTTCAATAACCGTTGTCGCTAACATGATTTGGGTTTCTTTGTTAATGAATTTTTGCATTTCATTGTCTTTTTCCTCCGCATTTAATTTGCCATGCACGCAACTAATCTTGTAATAAGGTTCGGGAAAATCCATTTTAAACGCTTCGTAACCTTCCATTAAATTTCTGAAATCCATAGTTTCAGATTCCTGAATGAGTGGAAAAACAACATAAACTTGTCGTCCTTTTTTTATTTCTTCTTTTAAAAAATGTATAATTTTCCCGCTATCCTTTTGATAAAAATGACTGGTAATAATAGGTTTTCTTCCAACGGGAAGTTGGTCAATAATAGAGATGTCCAAATCTCCATAAACAGTCATTGCCAGGGTACGGGGAATTGGAGTTGCTGTCATAACCAAAACATGTGGAGGGGAAAGACTTTTTTTCCATAATTTTGCCCTCTGTTCCACTCCAAAACGATGCTGTTCATCAATAACTACAAATCCTAATTTTTGAAATAAAACCGTATCTTCTGCCAAAGCATGTGTTCCGATGATTATTTTGACATTACCGTTTTCTATATCGGGCAGCAAAATTTTACGTTTGGATGCTTTTGTAGAACCGGTAAGCAGTTCAACTTGAATATCCATTTTTTCAAGCAGTTTACTTATTCCTGAATAATGTTGAGACGCCAAAATTTCAGTAGGCGCCATTAAGCAACATTGAAATCCATTATCAATGGCAATCAACATCAGGAGAACAGCCGTAATTGTTTTTCCACTTCCCACATCTCCCTGCAATAGGCGATTCATTTGATAACCGGAGATAAAATCCGAACGAATTTCTTTTATCACTCGTTTTTGTGCATTGGTGAGTGGAAAAGGAAGATAATGCGAATAAAATTCATGAAATAATTTTCCTACTCTTGGCATCAAATATCCCTTATTGTTTTTTATATTTCCAATATGAGATTGTAAAAGAGATAACTGCAAGAAAAACATTTCTTCAAATTTTAATCTATCAGTGGCTTGTTTCAGTAATTGCTGTGTTTGCGGAAAATGAATATTTATAAATGCCGTTTGTCGATTAATAAGGTTTAACTTTTCTAAAATATAAGGTGGTAAATTTTCCGGAATTTTCCCTTTTATTTCAGATAATAATTGATAAGATAATCGACTGATACCTTTGCTGTCCAAGCCGTTTTTTTTCATCTTCTCACTTGTATTATAGAAAGGCTGAAATGGAATCGTAACCTGTATATTTTCTTCGCTTTCCGTTCTGATTTCCGGATGTGTAATATTTAGACTGTTATTGAATAAAACAGGTTTTCCAAAGACAATATAAAGCGTATTTCTCCTTAACGAATCCTGAATATATTTGATATTATTAAACCATACTAACTGTATGCTTCCTGTTTCATCTTGGAAATGTGCTACTAAGCGCTTCCCTTTATGCTGCCCAATAATATTCATATCTTTAATATAGCCCTTGATTTGAATATAGGTATTAGGATAATTTTTTATTTCAGCTATTCTATAAAATTTGGATTTATCAACATACTTATATGGATAGTATTGTAATAAATCATAGAAGGTAAAAAGGTTCAATTCCTTTTTCAGTATTTCTGCTCGTTTTGTTCCTACGCCTTTCAAGTATTCGATAGGGATGTCAAGATGAGTTAGCATTTTATCCTTTTTGAATAAATATATTGGATTATACAGGGTTAAATACAGAAAGGTTGTTCATTACAAACAACCTTTCTGACCATTTTTAATTACCAAAATTAAACTTAATATTCCCACATCTCATGTTCTCTCTCTTGAAG
>JAISDH010000509.1 GCA_031264975.1 Bacteroidales bacterium | reverse complement strand
TTTGGATTAGGGACGTCCCTATTTGGATTAGGGACGTCCCTATTTGGATTAGGGACGTCCCTATTAGGATTAGGGACGTCCCTATTTGGATTAGGGACGTCCCTATTTGGATTAGGGACGTCCCTATTTGGATTAGGGATGTCCCTATTTGGATTAGGGACGTCCCTATTTGGATTAGGGATGTCCTTATTTGAAATAGGGACGTCCCTATTTGATGAGCCGTGCATGCGCAATAACTAGGAGGTGTAAGTCCACTATGGGGGGCGGTAGTTACCAACCATTAGCTGAGGGCAAGGGTATTCGTAGTGATGCGAAATCTGAAGGAAGCCGGAGGCAAAACCCCGAACTGAGGAACATGAATAACATCAGGCATATCCTGAACGGACGAGTTTGCAGAGCAAAACGAAGTCCGATAACTACCCGGGTTCAGGGGTGTAAATGTTGCAGTTACATGGGGAGAAGGTTATTGAGCTTACCATGGGAGGTCTCACAGATGTGTGTAAACATGGAGTAAAGCTTGCTGTGAGAAGTCGGCAGAATCCACAATACCGGATTACGAGCTAATTTGGGAAGGACTGAACTATGCAGTGAAAAAGTAAAAGCAAGTTACCTTGTGAGTCATTGGTAATCAGATGCTCGAAAGAGGATCCTTGCGGGAAAGAATAGGACGGAATCCGAAATATAGGCAAGAGTGATGTTTCTCAAAGGGATAACTGCAAACAACATTTCACACGCCATATTATGGCGTCAAAGCATGGAACCGCCGTGTAGCGGTTGGTACGCACGGTGGTGTGGGAGGTCGAAACGGGAAACAATCCCGTTTCTCCTACCCGATTGGTTAGTGGTGGATGAACGAGTGGACAAGTTTTTTGCTTGTACCTTGTTCTTTTTATCTTTCGCAATCTAATATTGACCACTAATTGTTAATCACTGTTTTTACGTTTTGTAAGCTCTTGTTATATATATATATATATTGCTCATCGCAAGAAGGTGGCTTTGCGTTCACGAGAAGGCGACCTTGCATTCGCGAGAAGGCGACCTTGCATTCGCGAGAAGGCGACCTTGCGTTTGCGAGAAGGCGGCCTTGCGTTCACGAGAAGGCGGCCTTGCATTCGCGAGAAGGCGGCCTTGCATTCGCGAGAAGGCGGCCTTGCATTCGCGAGAAGGCGGCCTTGCGTTCGCGAGAAGGCGGCCTTGCAAAAATGAGATCACCGTATTGCAAATACCGTTCGGCGGTATTGCTCAATGAACACCGCCGTATGATGAATAATATCTGAATCTCAATAAAATATCATTTAGGGACGAGTGAACGAGTGAACAAGGTACAAGGAAATGCTTGCTGCTTTTTTCCTTTCGCCATTTTCCTTCGTAGCTTGCCTGCTTGTACCTTGTTCCATGTACCTTGTACCCTCTCTTCCTGTCGCTCTTCTTGGTTTGCCTGCCTGTTGCCTGTTGCTTGCTGCCATCTTCCCTTCGCCCTTTCGCTCTTCTTGGTTTGCCTGCCTGTTGCCTGTTGCTTGTTGCCTGCTACCCCTTTCTCCCTTGCACTTAAAAAGAAACTTTGTATAGAATCAGTATTGTTCAAAAAATAAATTGTATCTTTGCAGCATTGTAAAAAAACAGGGGGTTGTTTGGTTTTGACAGCTCGTATGTGATTATGTAAGCACGTCGGACGTTGTAAGCAGGTTCCGTAATAGCCAACTTTCATGCCAGATAAATGGCGAAAATAATAATTTTGCTTTAGCTGCCTAGTTGAACTAAGTAGCAAGCTGTTTCCTCAAAAGCTTTTCTCTACAGCGTTTGAAGTGAAGCATCGGAAATGTGGAGATAGTTTCTATATGCCTCGATATGGGAATGAAAATTAAGAGGATAAACTTTTGTCTGGTTTGCCTTGTACCGTACATTAAGTCGAAAAACAAACAAAGGATAAGCGTGTAGAAAGCATTTTTGCAGCGTGTTTGGACGAGGGTTCGACTCCCTCCAACTCCACAAATAAATATAGATAATCAGTATATTTACAAATCATGTACGTGAAATGTACACAGTTTACTGTTTTTATTTTCTTGACCGAAATCAAAAACTGTTTCCCCTTCCTGTTTTCATGAGATACTAATTAAAATATACTTGCGTTAATCAGTCGGTTATTATTAGTAGTCATAAATAAAAAGATAAATGATTGTAAAGATAGTAAATCAGTCCGATAATGTTTTACCTGCTTATGAAACGATATTATCTGCAGGAATGGATATCAGAGCAAATTTGCGAGAAAGTATTAGCGTCAAACCGATGGAGAGGATTCTTGTTCCGACAGGGCTTTTTATAGAATTGTCGGCGGGATTTGAAGCGCAAATACGTCCTCGAAGCGGTTTGGCAGCGAAGTATGGAATTACAGTACTCAACTCGCCGGGAACAATCGACGCTGATTACAGAGGTGAAATTAAAGTTATATTAATAAATTTATCCAACCAGGATTTTAAAATAAACCACGGAGACAGAATTGCCCAAATGGTCATCGCCAAGCATGAGTTAATCACTTGGGAAGTTGTAAATGAACTGAAAGAAACTGATAGAGGTTCAGGTGGATTTGGTCATACCGGAAAATAAATAATTATGAGAAAAATTATCCTGCTATTAATTATTGTTACTCCTTTTACGGGTAACAATATATGGGCGCAAAAAAAGAATAAAGGGCAAAAAGAAATCCCCGTTCAGGCAACAACCAAATCAAAGGAACAATATGAGAATACGGCTAATTTTATCGACGCCGTTAAAGAACGACTAAACGGAAATTCTTCGCAAGCCGAACTGCTTTTATTGGAAGTAATTGCAAAAGAGCCTTCGCATGACGCCGCTCATTATGAATATGCAAAATTGCTGATAGGGAAATATAAATATTCTCTCGCGATTGAAGAACTGAAGATTGCGGTCAAACTCTGTGATACCAATATATGGTATAAGATTTTACTTGCAGAGACATACGATAATATGAATCAATTTGCGCTGTCGGAAAAACTGTGGAGTGAAATTGCCAAAAGTAATCCCCAAAATGTTGAATATCTCTATAAATATACTGTATCTTTAATCTATCAAAACAAATTGAAGGAAGCCCTCAACGAATACAATCACATTGAAATGCTGATGGGAGTGAATGAAGACATCACCAATGCAAAAAAAAGTATATGGCTTCATTTTGATAAAGTTGACAATGCGGCAAAGGAAATGGAAAAATTGGCGGAAGCATTTCCCACCGAATCAAAATACTATTTGGACATTGCCGATATGTATATTGTCAATAAAATGCTGGATAAAGCTGTTCCCTATCTGAAAAAAGCAGAAAAGATAGATCCAAACAATGCACAGATAAATATCACGCTGTATAATTATTATACGGAAAATAAGAAATATGACGAGGCGTTTAGTTATTTAAAAAAAGCCTTTGTTTCCCCCGAATTGCATATTGACGAAAAGATAAAAATACTTTTAAGCTATTACTCTTCTCCAAAAGACAGCCTCAAAGCATATCAGCTGTTGGACAGTTTAATCGTTGCGCATTCCAACGACCCTGTTGCATGGAGTATGTATGCCGATTTTCTAACCAGAGACAGTCGTTATGCAGAAGCAAAGACAGTCTACGAAAAGGTAATCAACTATGATGACAGCAAATACTTGATATGGGAACAGTATTTGGCTATTTTATTGGAATTGGAAGAATGGGAAGAAGCAGATAAGCAAAGTTATACCGCCATGTCTCTTTTTCCTGCCTACGCATTTCCTTATTTGGCGCATGGAATAGTAGCCTTGCAGAAAAAGGAGTACGAAGATGCTGTTTCCGTATTGGAAGAGGGAAAAAAGTATGCGGTAGAAGAATTTGATATTATGAGGATACATCTTTTTTTAGCAGAATCGTACAGTCAGCTAAAAGACTTTGAAAAATCCGATAAATATTATGAAATTCTTGTCCGAAAATATCCTCAGAATGCTACTGTATTAAACAATTACAGTTATTCTTTGAGCGAAAGGGAGTATCGCATAGAATATGCCCTTCAATTGGCAAGAAAAACAATAGAGTTATCCCCCAATACCGCCATCTTTGAAGATACGTATGCTTGGGCATTTTTTAAAAATCAAGATTATTCCAATGCTCGCTTATGGTTGGAAAAGGCTTTGGGACATGGGGGAAACAATGATTATGACATTCTCAGTCATTACAGTCTGGTTCTGGAAAAATTGGGAGAAACGACCCTCTCGAAAGAATACAGGGAAAAAGCGGAACAACTCAAAAATTTATCCACGGATGATATTGAGCAATAGTTGACTTGTATTAAAACATATTTTCAGCGTGAACCAACCCAAAGAGACGGCTAAATTTATTTTTATTCTGCTTTTCATGGCTTTGCTGTATGTTGACGCATACGGACAAGCCGAATCGGAAACAGAGACTAAAGATAGCCTTCAACGCGACATAAGCCACGAAGACGGAAAAAATTATGCAACAACATACTATTATTATATCCACTCATTATATCCCGTTTCTATTGAGAAAACATTGATAGATACGCTTGTTCAAAATCCCTATAATGAAGATATTTCTCTTTTTTCCCGCAGTCTGTATGCAAATTTGGGAATTTTCGGTCGAGCGAACTACAGTATGAATTTTTCGTTTTACCGTAAACATGGTTTTATATACAAAACCTTACCATACAATACCTATCTTAGAACCATAGAAAACTGGAGATTTTATTTACCGGAAGAAGTTTACGCCAATCTGCAATACAATTTCGTCAGCGGGAAAGAAAATCATTTTTCGGTTGCATACGCTCAGCAAATTACAGAAGACCTTTATTTTGGGCTGGGGTTGGAATCTATCATTGCGGAAGGTCGCTACATTATGCAAAAAATAAGAGACGTCAATCTTGGTATTACTTTGCGTTATCATTTGCCTTCCAATCGGTATGGATTCAGTATGTATTATCTTCTTAACCTGGTGAAGAATCAGGAAAACGGGGGAATTGAAGAGGATTCTCTCTTTGAAAATGGAAAATCTCCCAGTGAAATCAATGTTCGTTTTTCTTCCAACAATTCTGCCTATAATCATATATTGGAGAATACATTTTTTCTCAGACATTACCTTGCCCTTTCGGGAAAACGGAATGAAGAAGGACGCGTAGAGAATAAAATCGGCTACCTCGTGCATGATATGGAATTTGAAAGCAATAAAAATCTCTTTGACGCACTACGCCTGGATTCAAATTATTTTCCTGTTTCCAATTTTAACAGGGACACTACTTCCGATTTGGTTAAGCATCGCCAAATACGTAATACCATCCTATGGAGCAGTTACATGCCCGAAGATACGCTTCCAGACAAAAAGAACTTTATTCGTCTTGCCGCCGGAATTATGTATACTTTTATTAAGGTAGAGGATACCCTTTCCGAATATCGAAACCACCAATTGGCGCCTCTGGCTAATTTGTATGTAAAACTTTTCAACCGTCTTCACATCAAAGCAAACGCATTGATAACGCTCAACGGCTACAATGCCGGAGATATTACTGTTGACGGACAGTTAGCGCTGGATTTTCTGCGCGGAGAAAAAGCAAAACATCAAATAAAACTCGACGCCGCTTTTTATAACTATTCTCCCGACTATTTTTTTACCCACCTGACGGCAAATAATTATATGTGGGAAAATGAATTAAAGAAACAGCAAGCCCTCATAGCAGGCGTCATTTGGGAACATAAAAAATATTCTATGGGAGTGCATTACTATACGTTAAACAATTATACTTTGTTGGATGAAAATTGTTTGCCCGCGCAAATAGAGCAATTTGTCAATGTTTATCAATTTGCGGCATACGTTCCTTTTTATATAAAAGGGTTTGGAATCAATGCCAATATTTATTTGCAGTATGCGGACAATGAAAGAATAAGAATCCCCACCGTCGCAACACGCCAAACTGTTTATTATGGATTTCCTTTGTTTAAGAGAGCCTTATTTTTGCAATTCGGATTAGATTTTCTGTACAACACGGCGTACTACGCAAATGGATACAACCCCGTTTTACAGCAATTTTATCTACAAAACGATAAAAAGACAGGAAATTACGGTTACTTGGATTTCTTTTTAAGAGCCAAAATCAACCGCTTTCAATTGCAATTCAAACTAACCCACCTATGGGCAGGGCTTTTCGGGAAAAACTACTATTTCATTCCTCATTATCCTGCAAAAGATATGGGTTTTGCATTGGGTATCTTGTGGCGATTTTATGATTAAAAGAATGTGGCTGCTCTTCAAAAAAGGGCTACCTCTATTATCCGGCAAAAGATATGGGTTCTGCATTGGGCTTGTAGTGTTTTTATGATTATACTTCGCACGGACTAAAATTATGAGAAAGAAACGCATTTGCCATACGCATATATATTCGGCAATCCATTAGGATTTTCTCTTTCGGTAGCCAACGCGTAATGTCGTCAACATAAGGAACGCCGGAAGGCGTTCAATGTGGGTAACCCCGTGCAAGCGGAGCGCAGCTCGGGGTAGAAATGCGTCTTCTTTATCGGAACTGCGTAGTAGTTCAACTCCATTCGGAGTTGAGAAGGAGAGATATAGACTCTACCCCCGAGCTGCGCCTTCGGCTTGCACGGGGTTACTCATATTTGACGCCTTCCGGCGTCTGAAATACATCTACAATAATGGTTTTGTTTCTTTGTGTATTTTTCTCCTTAAATAGTGCGAAGGCACGAAAGGACAAAAGCTACAAATAACGAGCATTTCCTCGTGGTTTGCCTGCTTGTTCCTTGTTCCTTGTACCCTCCATACCAATGTCATCAAGTTAAACCATAAAAAGCTCTGAAAGAGCGACATCAATAGCACATGGGCAACGCCCTGTGTCGGAAACGTCCTTCCTCCCATTATTAAGCCCTGTAAGGGCGTAATCTGTTTTATTTCATTTGATTACGCCCTTACAGGGCTTAGTAAATATTGTGTACATTCTGTCCGTAGGGCAACGCCCTACGCTGTTGATTACGCTCTTTCAGAGCTTTTTACGCCTTCCGACTATAACTTGGCGTTGCTCCTATGCTATTGATTATTTGGCTTTCAGCTCTTAACTTGATGACATTGCCCTCCATACTTCCTGCTCATCCTCTAATCCTGAAAATCCTGATTCAGACAGAAAGGCACAAAAGCAAACAAACATTAATCATTAATCGCTTATCATTAAAAAAGGGCTACCCTTTTTTTGAGCAGCCCAAATTGAAAATGTTTTTAAATATAAAAAACAAAACAACAATGAAAATTCTTTAAACCGAGTTTGCGAGTTCGACGTAAGCAATTACTTTTGACTACGCCGAACTCCACTCTCTCGTCTATTAATTATTAATCATTAATCATCATCCGTTTAACCAGCCGTTGTCCTTTGTATTCTATCGAATAGAAATAGATGCCGGCAGCGAAAGTACTTGTATTTAGTTCTATGCTTTGTTTGCCGCTTACCGTTTCTATTGTTTGTGAATACAACAACTGACCGCTAACGCTGTGTACATGGAATATTACCTCTCCTGCTTCCGGTATACTGTAGTTTATACGCGTACTGCTGTTGGCAGGATTGGGGAT
>JAISDH010000130.1 GCA_031264975.1 Bacteroidales bacterium | reverse complement strand
GCATGATGGTTTAATCTTTCTCCTGATAATAAATCTTATGATATTTTCCTTTTTCATCGCTGCCTTGCTCAAGCAGATTGAGGTTGCCATGAATGTAGATATCAAATTCCCGCTTAATCAAATAACCATCAAATAAAAACATATTCATTTTAAGTGTTTTACAATTTTGATTTTCGTTTAATCAAATAACTGTCAAATAAAAATCAGAACCAGTAAGGGACGTATTTAGCAAATTTACGAGACTTATTATCTATATCATAATCTTTTAATAATTCTGCTTTTATTGTATTCTTCGATATTATTTGACGGTAAAATTAAGCATTAAATGCTTAATTATGATATCATTATTGTGCTTCGACAAATAAAACGAGTCAAGGTTTCGCAAATTAAAGGGCTGTTGGGTTAGTATCTCAGACGCTCTATTTCGGTTTTGCAAATATTGATTTATACAGGCAATAATATTTTCCATTTTTCCCTGCAAAATATAACCGACCAAACATCCGTTAGACGGATAACGACCGGACAGATAATTGTCAATGCCTGTATCAATATAACGGTTGTACCAGTTATGTGCAGAGACGGTAATTGTGTTTCCCTTTCTTCCTTTTTTCGCTCTTTTAGTGGTATCGGTTTCTATTAAGTTTTTCGCTTCAACAAAATAGGTCAATTTCACATTCTTTTCAAAACTACAAAATCGCAAATCAATTTTTGGAGCAGTTTTTGCGGATTTTTTCTTTTTTAAAACTGCATCTTTGTATAAACGATATTCAGGAGTAATATCTATTCCCCATTCGGAAGATTGTGGACATTTGTCTATATAATCAAATAAAATTGCCGAAATGTATTCTTCTTCACAGTCAATATCAATGGAATAGTTTGATTTCACATAAAAGTATGACTCAACCAGCAAACTCATACACCGCCATTCAAATTCGTCTTTGAATGTTCTGATTATGGTATTATTCAACTTATCCATTTGCATCTTCCATACTTGCTATTTCTACAATAAGAGATCGCGCGTCTTCCATTGCCTGTGAACGTGTCCAGAAACGCTTCTGATTGGGTTTTATAAGATAAATCCTATCCGGATCAGAATATTTGTATTGTTTGCGTACATAAATATTTTGTCCGTATTCCTGCAGGGAATAACTGTTTAACATTTTGAGTAACGGGGTCAATTCTCTAACGTCTTTAACAATAACAGGGCTTTTATTATTGTCAAATGATATTACAACCAAATTAAGTGGATCATTAAACTGCACATCATAAACAGTTGCATTGACTTTAAGTGGCGAATGTTGCAGAAAATCATTCAACTCTTCGCAAATCATATCGGCGTAGGATTTATTTTCTTCCGGCAATGTACGTCTGAAACCAATGGATTTTTCGCCTTGTTCAAATAAATCAAGGCTGTATTGCAATGTATCCTGAATGAGAATTTGTTCTTTTTCGTTAATCTGTAACATTTTAAGAAATTCCTTTAGAATGATGTCTTCGCTCTCGGATATTATTTGCAGGTCGGGCAAGGCTAAGGATAATTGGTTAACAATACTATCAAATTCCTCAGTAATTACCGTATTAATTGTCTCATTTTCATTAATAACTGTAGGTAATTCAATTAATTCGCTTAACAGCCACATCCTCTCCCGTTCTATCCCCCATGTAGAACTTGTTAGAAACAAAATATATTTTACAATATTAGAGTTGAAAAAAGAAACTATTTTCTTTTTTGAATATTCTTGGATATTTCCATTGATTATAAATGCACTTGTCGTGCAATACGCCGCATAATCTATTAAAGAAGAAGCAATTTCATTATTGCTTTGACATTCTTTTGCAATGATAAACGGTGGAATAAATAGGCGTTCGTTATTTTTTCTATAATATTTTGTATTTTGTTCGCACCCATTGTTTTCCGGTGTATAATATCTGTTTATCGTGTTTGTTTTAATTATTTTTTGTGGTGCAAAATCTTGATTTTGGCTATCAGCATTTAATCCGCGTCCTGAAATCAGTCTCTTGTCATGAGCAAGAGACCGGTTGTTTTTTTCCAATTTCTTCAAAAAAGCAAAATCCCGCTGCCCTCCCCACATCGCAATTTTCCAGATTTTCGTGTCCGGTTTTTGACATTCATACCGCGGCAGAAACTTTATATCGGTACTGTCAATAAGCAACCCATCAATGATATTGGATTTTACATACGTTTTTGGGGCACAGTATTCAATGGTGTCCGAAATATTTTCGGGAGATTCCTTTTGATAATATACGATGCTGACTGGAACTGTTGCCGAATTAAACAATTGTCCGCCAAAATCTTTCTTCGCCTTGCGAAAAATAGAAAGATTGTAAATTTTTTCAACGTATGTTTTATTGAACAGCCACTTCCTGAAATTTTGATACTTTTTGTTCGTGTTAGTCAATACTTTTGTGTTGAATATCAAGGCTATTTTTCCATGATCGTTTGTAAACTGGACTGCTTTGTCCACAAAGGCAAGAACTTTTTCCTGAGCATACTTCCGTTTCTCCAAGTAATTTTTAATTTCAGGGCTTATATCATCTGTCCCAAACGGTGGGTTGCCTACAAGCAAATCCGCTTTAACTGCAAAATTCTCTGCATCTATTTCGCCAACAGTGTCTCGCCGCCAAAGGTTATTTCCCTGTTTTCCTTTAAGTGACGGGTCGTCAGGATTATTAATCAAATAAGGCAAGCGGTATTCTTTTTCTATCCAAAGCGTTTTGGGGTCTAACTGCTCGACCAGCGCCAAATAAAGACTGAACGCGGCAACTTTGATTGCCAAAGGGTCGATTTCTATTCCATAAATATTATCAAGCAGAATATCTCTTAATTTTGCAAAAGATATACTGTCATCCGGATTTGCATTTTTCCATCTTTGGACTAAACGCTTATAGCTTTCGACCAGAAAAATGCCAGATCCACATGCTATATCCAGGGTTTTGATATTGTAATCTGTTTTATTTTTTAAAGGAAGCCTGTCATTCAACATCAATTCAACCAGTGGAGAGGGAGTATAAAACTGACCTCTTTCTCTTTTCAGTTCGCCCAGGAAATTTTCATAAACTTCGCTTAGTAATTCTATTTGGATGAAACTGAAATCAAAAACTCTCCAATCTTTGAATAACTTCGGATTTCCCGATATTTCGCCGTCAGTAAAGCATTGTTTGATTTTTTGTAAATGTTTCTGCGTAACTATTTGTTGTTCGCCTTTAATTACCGGAAAAATATTTCCGTTAAAATGTTCGTGCAATTTATCAAACAATTGATATGTAGCATCAACGTCTTCCAAAATGTCAAAATAACTTTCGGCATCCGGTTTTATTTCGTGATACAGTCCGGCTTCCTTTGCCGCGCCCTTATCTTCAAGATACAAAATGAACAGGGAACGCATCAGTAAGCCATGTACAATGTCTCTGTTTTTTATATCTGTACCAAGTACTTCCGCGGTTTTCATGAGACTTTGCACCAAATACCGGTCAATTCTTCTTTGAACTTTCACTTTCTCGCGAATACTATAATATTCACTTGTCCAAAGCAGTCCGCAATCAACGCCAATTTGTGAAAATAATTCTACCAGTATGGCTAAATTGTCTGCATCATCTTTTTGCGTTTTAAAAACTTCATACTGTTCAAGTTCGACATTTACATCAGCATCAGGATTCAAGTATTTTGGTTTTTCATAACAGTTGTATATCCGGATTTCCGTATTCGACATGGCAAATAGAAATATCACTTTCCTGTAATTCCATGTTTTTCGCTGAATCTCTGCAATTTCTCTCAATGTGCAGTCATTGAACGACTGCACTTCTTTAAACAGCACTGCTGGAAAATCGCCGGAAAAATATACTTTATCAGCGCCTATTTTCTCTAATTCCCGATATTCAGGTTTAGAAAGAGATATGTTGCAACAATCTGTTAATTGTTCGTATCCCAATTTATTATAGAAAAATTTTGCGCTCATTTACAATTTTTTTTAATCATCACAGCCTTCTATTTCCTTTTCTACCATATCTTTAGCCTCACCCAATAACCGTTTACTTTCCGCACAAAGGTAAAAACTTTTTCTGATTAGTTCCGCTATTTGTTGTTGAATATTATAATCAATGACGGGGATTCTCAATGCACCAACTTCTTCCAAATTCAAATTAGTTTGTAATCCTTGACGGGCATACTTTGAGATAAACTCTTTACCAATATATGAATTAAAGAATGCGACTAAATACAATTTCAGAACTTTTG
>JAISDH010000501.1 GCA_031264975.1 Bacteroidales bacterium | reverse complement strand
TTTTGCCATGTATTTTTTTGTTTGTAACTCGTAGTATTGTTCATTCTGATTTTTACTTTTATTTTTTTACTTTCTTCTAATATCCGGCTATTCTTTTTTGTCGATACACAACGCAGCAAAGATAGTCATTTTTTTAATACGTAATTCATTTTGTACGATTTTTTTCATTTTATTTCGTGATTTGTTTTCATAGTCTATTTAACATGCTGTCATTGTGGGAGAAAAAAATTGCATTCATGGTAAATTTTTTTTCGCAAGCGGGAAAAATATCTGTTTTGAGGGGTATTTTGGGTTGTTTTTCGGGGGATTTTGAGTGAAACAATTCTATCATTTGGATAAATTTTGCTACGAAATGGAAGAAAATTGTTTGAAGTGCGATTATTTTGGCTAAATCAGGATTCACAGGATTATAGGATTTTCAGGATGAAACACTTGTTCCCTCAAAAACCACTAACCGTTATTTCTTCAGGTATTCTTTCAAGAATTGTCCGGTATAGCTTTCTTTTACTTTTGTAATTTGGGTTGGCGTACCTTGTGCAACAATATATCCCCCTAAAGCGCCGCCTTCTCTTCCCAAGTCAATAACCCAGTCGGCGGTTTTGATTACTTCCATATTGTGTTCAATAATAAGAACGGTATTTCCTTTGTCCACTAATTGCTGGAGAATAGAGAGTAAAATACGGATATCTTCAAAATGTAATCCTGTTGTCGGTTCGTCCATAATATAAAATGTTTTTCCCGTATCTTTTTTGCATAATTCTGTTGCTAATTTTACCCGTTGCGCTTCTCCTCCTGAAAGAGTTGTAGACATTTGCCCAAGATGTAGATATCCAAGTCCTACTTCTTGAATCATTTGCAATTTTTGTCGAATAGAAGGTAATCCGTCGAAAAATTGGATAGCTTCACTAAAAGTCATTTCCAAAATATCATTAATGGATTTTCCTTTATAACGAATTTCAAGTGTTTCTCTATTATATCGTTTAGAATTACATACGTCGCAAGGAACATAAACTTCCGGCAAAACGCCCATATCAATTGTCTTGACGCCTGAACCTTTGCAAGTTTCACATCTCCCTCCGGAAACATTAAAAGAAAAACGAGACTGTTTGTAATTCCTGATTTTTGCTTCCGGCAGAGAAGCATACAACTTTCGTATTTCATCAAAAATTCCAATGTATGTAACCGGATTTGAACGTGGCGTACGCCCTATAGGTTGCTGATTGACTTCTATTACTTTATCTATGTTTTTCAATCCTTTAACTTCTTTATAAGGAAGGACGTCATTTGAAGAACGATAAACGTGCTCGTTCAAAATAGGATATAATGTTTTTGTAATCAATGAAGATTTTCCGCTTCCCGATACTCCCGTTACGCAGATAAATGTTTCAAGAGGAAACTTTACATTGATATTTTTTAAATTGTGTCCGCTTGCTCCAATTATTTCTATGCAATTACCGCTTCCTTTGCGTGTTTTGGCAGGAATTTCTATTTGTTTTTTTCCTGAGAGATACTCTCCCGTTAAAGACCCCGAACGAATAATATCTTCAAAAGTCCCTTCCGCAACAATAAATCCTCCCTTTATGCCGGCTCCAGGTCCCAGGTCAATAATATGGTCGGCAGCACGCATTGTATCATAATCATGTTCTACAACAATAACGGAATTACCGGAATCACGGAGATTTTTTAATGATTGTATCAATTTCTGATTGTCTCTTTGATGAAGTCCAATACTTGGTTCATCCAGAATGTATAATACATTCACCAACTTAGACCCGATTTGAGTAGCTAAACGTATCCGTTGAGATTCTCCTCCGGAAAGAGTTTGCGAAAAACGACTAAGCGTAAGATAATCTATTCCCAGACTTAACAGAAACCCTAACCGAACTTTTGTTTCTCTGATAATTTCCGAAGCAATTTGTTGTTGTTGTGGAGTTAGATATTGGTTAATATTTTCCATCCATTGGGCTAATACAGAGATATCCATGTTTACCAAATCAACAATATTTTTTTCTCCTATACGGAAATAGGTAGATTCCTTTTTTAATCGTCCACCTTGACATTCTTTACATATTAATGTCTGCATAAATTGAGAAGCCCATTTTCGTATATTTGCAGACGCTTCTTCTGCATGAGATACAATGAAATTGATGATTCCTTCAAAATTGGAGGAATAACCCATAACTCCTGTTGTTTCATTTTTAATCAGAAGAGGTTCGGCAGTTCCATATAAGATTGCATTGATTGCTTCTTCAGGTATTTTTTCAATTGGAATATCGATAGAAGTCTGATATTTTTCACAGATAGCGTCAATTTGTTTGAAGACCCATGACGATTTATATGTTCCAAGGGGTTCTATTCCCCCTTTACGAATTGTTTCCTTCGGATTGGGAATTAATTTCTCCATACTTGCTTCCGTAATATATCCCAATCCCCTGCAATGCGGACAATATCCGTATGGAGAGTTGAAAGAAAAGATATTAGGTTCAGGTTCAGGATAGGAAATTCCAGAGACAGGGTCCATTAAGAGTTTACTATAATTGTCAGGAACTGGATTGTTTTCTTCCAAAACCATGATACTTCCTTTTCCATATTTCAAAGCCGTTTTGATAGAATTTGTCAGACGGGTTATTGATTTCTTATCAACATTTATAATATCAATCACAATTTCTATGTCATGAATTTTATATCTGTCGGCTTGCATTCGCGGTTCAAGTTCCTTTATTTCTCCGTCCAGACGTACGCCAAGAAATCCCCATTTACGTATTTGTTCAAAGACTTCTCTATAGTGTCCTTTACGTCCACGAATAACGGGAGCAAGCAAATGAATTGTTTTTTCATTGTATTTTTCCTGTATTACTTCAATGAGTTGATGTTCGGAATATTTCACCATAGGTTCATTGGTAATGTAAGAATATGCAGTGGCTACGCGTGCGAATAAAAGACGCAAAAAATCATATATTTCGGTAATCGTTCCTACGGTAGATCTTGGGTTATGGTGAATTGTTTTTTGTTCAATAGAAATAACCGGACTAAGTCCTGTTATCTTGTCTACCGCAGGGCGACGCATGTCTCCTATAAATCGTCTTGCATAGGCGGAAAAAGTTTCCATATATCGTCTTTGTCCTTCTGCATGAATGGTATCAAATGCGAGCGAAGATTTTCCCGACCCTGATAATCCTGTAATAACAACAACTTTATTTCGTGGAATGGTCAGGCTTATATTTTTTAGATTGTGTTCTCTTGTTCGGAGAATTTCTAAATTCTCTTCAGCAATTTTTGTCTTCTTTTCTTTGGATTCCATTTTTAGTATTAAAATAAATGTCTATTTATTTGTGGAAGTATGTTAATCTTCTTCTGCATAAAGAATAATTTGCGGATTGGATATCGTGTATTTGGATAGCTGTTCATCCGATTCAAAGCTATCTCCAATATAAACCGACCCGTCCGATTTTGTTTGTTTTGTCTGTGTATTGGAATATATCAAATGTTTATTCATGTCCCATAGCAAGTGTTCTGTTTCTATTATCTCTCCTGTTTTAAAATTTGTAATTACAACATTATATTTAGCTTCCATAATATTCCGTTCTTCGTAACTTATCCCATAGTTAGCGGTTAAGGTTATTTCCTTCTCCTTATTTTCATCATAAGAAATAAGTTCTACTCCTTTGGGATATTCCACATAGGATTCGGGCTCATTGTATTTGTTCATTTCTTCAAAAATAAATTCATTCCTCACCGTACCAAATTCGCTAAAAAACATGTGCATTTTTGTCGCCGATTCTGTTGGTGATTTCTCTTTTATTGTCAAAGAATTTACAATAGAAATGTCGTTTTTACAATTAGAAAATGTCAAAATAATAGCCGCAATTGCGGCTATCATTTTATAATAGTTTAAGACGAACGCCTTGCTTTTCATACTATCGTATTGTTGTCGTTTCTCCTATCCAACAATCTATTCTATAAGATTCTCCTGCTTTTAGTCCCTGCTGGAAATAAGATTCCGTTTTAGGAAAGTGTGTTGTAGCTGTGTTTAATCTTTTTTGAGCTTCTTCTGCTCTTTCAGGGTCAATGGCTTTTGCTCTGGAAAATTTATCCGCTGCCGCCCAATAAGCCGCCCCTGCCACACTCGTATTGCAGGATGCTGCTGTCGACATATATAAATCTCCTACAAAAATATAAACACGACCGTCATTAGGATTTAATTTTAATATTTTGTAAGCTGTTTCACGAGCGACAGAATATTGATTGAGTTGTTTGTAGCATTCTGCCATTAATAAATAGGTTTTTATCTTATCCGATTCCTTTTCAAACATATCCATTGCCTGATTTAAATAGGTCAATGCTTCGTTGAAATTTCCTTTTTTATATTTGATACTGCCCATATAAAAGGCAATGTTTGCATTAGGCGTTTGCTTATACATTTCTTCAACGGCGGCTATGAACAAATCATTATCCGTACAATTTTCTTTGGTGAAAAATTTGACAATTTGTCGTAATGTCCGAATATCTTTGCTTGTCTCAAATTTTTTCGTATATATCTGTATAAGAATGTCGCATGAGGCATACTTGGAAAAACGAATATCCAAATTATTGCTTACATTTCTTAATTGAGTCAGTTCATTTGCCGCTTTGGCAGAATCTTTTACAGTGTTTTCGTATGTAGCTGTATATTCTTCTTGTGTAATGACGCCGCTGTCCAAATTTTCACGAAGAGTATATATTGCCCGCATGATTTTTTCCATTTTTACTTCACCTTCATCAATCATGCCGTCCAAGACTTCGGTTACTTTGTCATAAGCGTCTATCATGATTTCCTGTGTCAATTTTTCTCTTGACATGTACAATTCCGCCGTTTGAAAATACATATCCAAAACTTGAGGAGAACTTTCCATACCTTCCAATTCAATGGATTTTTCCATACAATCAAACGCTTTTTTATATTCATACTGCCTGTATTTCATAAGATAAACGCCTATTCTGCCCAATACATAGCCTTCGTCCGGCGGATAGCATTTAATGCGTAATTCAAATAAATCAAACAGTTCCTGAATATATTCATTTCTTTTGATACTGTCTTTTTCATTTGCAATTAAATAATCCAGGATAACAGGACCGTTGGTAAAAATATACTTAGTCGACATGGGACAATTTGCAACAACCCATTTCCAAGCAGGATACGCTTTTATGTAGTTATTCTGTCTAAAGTCTTCCCTGTATAGAGAAATGTTTTTTACACACTCAAGACTGTCCTCTCCATATTTTTTTGTTGAGTTCTGTGCCTGTAGCTGAACAAATGGCAAGAATGCCATAAAAAAAAGAATTGCTAACGTTACTTTCTTTAAATAAATTTCCATTTTTTATTATTGTTTTAATCTAATTTCTTTCTTTGATACCATTTTTCATGTATTCGAATGTTTATGGTCGCCGTAAAATAATTTTCTTTGATAAGTTCCTTTTCAGTTGTTCCTAACTGTCCATATTCAAGAACAATGCCAAATCCTGTTTTAGACTTTTTTAGAGGGAAAAGAACCCCAAAATTTATACCAAATCGGTTTATATGTTCTCCTTCCAAAAATAAATGCGTTTGTTCAAAGTTTGCTCCCAAACTAAATGTCATACGTGGAAACAATTTATTGCTTAAATGGTTGGATGTGTAACTTCCTCCTATTGAAATTCTATAAACATTCGATAAAGAATCCTTAACCTTGTCAATGGCATAATTACTCCAGTTTTTCCACGTAAAATCAATTCCGACATAATATTTATTTTTCTTACTCCATGAAATACCTCCGCCAATAGACGTCGGCATTTTGAGAGAATATTTGGTTGGCTCTTTGGAATATAGTGTATCTAATGTAGTTATATTATAATCTTTTCCCCAATAGGTAGATATTATTTGCGTTTCGGTAGCTCGAATCGGAACGGGAAGCGTATAAACCATTCCCAATCCCAAATCTCCTTTCTCTTTTATAGGAATGAAATATTGAGCGCCTACCGTAATAACAGCGCCTTTAATCTTTGTGGAATTATCTATCTTTGTATTAAAAAAATGCTCGTTTCCCCATTCAACAGTACGGTATTTGCTGTATGTTCCAAAAAGAAAGGAAGCATTAATCCCCAATGAAAAATTTTTCAACACTTGAAACGCATTTCCCCAATATACTTCATTTATTCCACCATTCCCCTGATAAGTTCTTGTTTGAGTCAAAGTATCTATTTTGTTTTCTTCTATTTCTTCCACAATAGAATAGTTCATAATGCTGTATGGTTGAAAACCTATTGCCGTTTTCCACCAGCGAGCAATGGAAAATCCACATGAAATATAATCAAACTGCATTGTATTTCCTCGTTGTGTGGTTGAGGCAACAAGCGTATGATTTTTCCACGAAAAAGAAGCATCCAATAAAAAAGAAAGCGTATCAAATCCTACATAAGAAGCCGGATTGATAAAATTGATTGTAGTGGGAGATTGAAAAGTATATCCCGTACCTCCCATTGCTGTAACGCCAGCCGATGTTCTATCTTTCAAATCCCCCATTCCGAAACGGGAATATGGAGAATTTAAATGATTCTGTGCAATAATTTTTCCAAATAAACAAGAAAAAATAATACATATTATTATGTAAATATTTCTAACTTTCAACATTATAGTATAAGATTAAATCCAACC
This sequence comes from Bacteroidales bacterium, assembly GCA_031264975.1. Taxonomy (GTDB): domain Bacteria; phylum Bacteroidota; class Bacteroidia; order Bacteroidales; family WCHB1-69; genus JAIROC01. Next base: position 4,284 of record JAISDH010000501.1, on the reverse strand, counting down.
CTGATATGACTAAATTTGGAAACGCAATCATCTCTTCTTTTATTGCATTTTCAAATTCTTTTAAATTTCCACCTGTTACAACTACCTTTAGGTAAGGATAGTTCGATTTGTAGTTTGTGATTAAGTAGTTACATTCTGCGATAATCCCGTTGATAACTCCCGATAAAATAGATTCTTCACTTGATTTTCCTGTAATATAATCAATGTTTTGATATTCAATCAAGGGCAGTTTGTCTGAAAAATGATGTAATGCTTTAAATCGCATTTCCATGCCCGGCGATATGCTGCCTCCCATGTAAATACCTTCGGAAGTGATAAAATCGGAAGTGATACACGTTCCTAATTGTAAAACCAAAACATTTTCTTCAGGGAAACGGTTTTGAGCCGCTACTGCTCCTGCTAATCGGTCGCTACCCAAAGTGTGTCTCGTTTTATACATATTTTTAATGGGAAGAGGAGTTTGTTCAGAAAGTTTTACAAATGTATATTTCTCTTCCAAATACTTTTCTATCTTTTTTTCATCATTAACCACAGAAGACAGAATTGCATTTTTTATGCTGTACTTTTTCTCTACGGCAACAATATCATCCATATCAATACGCTGTTGCGTTACAAGATGAATAATCTTTTTTTCCGATACAATTGCCATTTTCTTATATGTATTTCCAAAGTCAAGAACCAAATTCATTTTAGTAGATTTTATTTTGACGCATTAAAATTTCAGCTAAAACCAAATCCATTGAAGTGGTTATCTTAACATTCGATTCTTCTCCTTCAACAAGCTGTATTTCTTCTCCAAGGGTCTCCACTACAGAAGCATCATCCGTAAAATTAGACTGATAAGGTTGTTGATATGCTCTTTTTACAATTTCACATGCGAACACTTGAGGCGTTTGTATTACATAGAAATCAGAACGATTAACGCTTTGATTTTTTGTACCTGAAACCATTCGTAATGAATATTTAAGAGGAATTGCAGCTACTGCTGTTCCATATTGTTGAGCCTGTCTAAAACAAGATTGTATCAAGGCGGGTGTTACAAGCGGTCTTACCGCATCATGAATAGCAACAAAGCCCCTGTCAGGCGCTAAACGAAGCGCATTTTTTACCGAATCAAAACGGGTTTTCCCTCCATGAACCAATACATGCGGAACATGGAAATTATACTTGATTTGTATTTCTTTCCAATATTCAACATATTGTTCCGGTAATGTTACAATAACAGTATCTACCAAAGGAATAAAATGATTAATCGTGTGTATCAATACAGGAATACCATTTATAGATAAAAACTGCTTGGGAATAGACGTTCCCATTCGAGAACCTGTCCCTCCTGCGGTGATAATTGCAAACTGTTCCAACTATTTACAGAATTAACATGGCGTCTCCATAGGTCAGGAAACGATATTTTTCTTCTATAGCAGTTTTATATGCTTTCATTACCAAATCATACCCTCCATAAGCGCATACCATCATAAACATGGTAGACTGAGACGGGTGAAAATTAGTAACAAATCTGCTTGCAGAATTAAATTCATGTGGAGGAAATATAAACTTGTTTGTCCACCCTGTAAATGGTTTTATCAAACCGGAATTATAAACGGATGATTCCAACGCTTTTAATGTCGTAGTTCCAATTGCACAAATTTGGTGACCTTTCTTTTTCTCTCTGTTGATAATATTTGCAGCTTCTTCAGAAATAATAACTTCTTCCGAATCCACTTTGTGTTTTGCAAGGTCTTCCACGTCAATTGTTTTAAAATTACCAACGCCTGCATGGAGTGTAATATCTGCAAATAAAATACCTTTAAGTTCGAGACGTTTAATTAGTAATTTGCTGAAATGCAAGCCTGCTGTTGGAGCAACTACAGCTCCTTCATTTTTTGCATATACTGTTTGATAATATTCTCTGTCTTCCGGAGTTACTTCCCGTATCTGTTGAATACATTCGGGAATGGGCATTTGTCCCATATCAAAAAGTCTTGCCTTAAATTCTTCGTGCGTTCCGTCGAATAAAAACCGTATTGTTCTTCCTCTTGAAGTTGTGTTATCGATTACTTCTGCAATAAGATCGTCATTTCCAAAGTACAACTTGTTTCCGATGCGTATTTTTCGCGCAGGGTCAACCAATACATCCCATAAACGGCTTTCTTCATCCAATTCCCTTAATAAAAAGACGCCAATACCTGCCGATGTTTTTTCTTTTTGTCCACACAATAGAGCAGGAAAAACCCGTGTATCGTTTCTTACTATAACATCTTCTTCTTCAAAATAGTCCACAATATCTTTAAATACTTTATGTTCAATAGTTCCTGTTTTGCGATCCAGAACCATTAAACGTGCTTCATCCCGATTTTCTACAGGGAAACCGGCAACAAGCTCTTGTGGGAGATAAAATTTAAATTGAGATAACTTCATTGATTATATCTTTGATTATTAAATATCTGAATAATTATAACTACATACAAACGTTTCAATGTGATATTTTAGTATATCTTAAAACCATAAAAAGAAAAAAATGTTCATCAAGAAACATAATTGCCCAAACAAATAAAGGAAAAAGTTTAGCGAAAGAATTATTCTTGTATTTCTATAAATATGGAAACGCATTTTAAACACAGAACTTTTTACGGGAAAAATCAGGAAAGAAAACAAATTACCCAATATTCAGACAACCAGATTAATCCTTTTTTGAGGCGCGATAAAAAAAGTGTTACCTTAAACGAAAACTGCTTTAGATTACAATAAAAAATGTTACCTTTGCCGAAATTTAATTGATTATACAATAATATATAAATCAAAATGAAAAACGATAGTCAGGTTTTTGAACTAATAGAAAAAGAAAGAGAAAGACAAACATTTGGGATTGAATTAATTGCTTCAGAAAATTTTGTAAGTCCACAAGTAATGGAAGCTATGGGGTCCATTCTAACCAATAAATATGCGGAAGGTTATCCGGGTAAACGCTATTATGGCGGATGTCAGGTAGTAGATAAGATAGAACAAATTGCCATTGACCGTGCAAAAGAATTATTTGGCGCCGAATGGGCAAATGTTCAACCTCATTCGGGAGCTCAAGCCAATATGGCAGTTTTATTGGCATGTTTAAATCCGGGAGATACCTTTATGGGACTTAATTTAAATCATGGAGGACATTTGTCACATGGTTCTCCTGTCAATTCGTCAGGATTATTATATCATGTTGTTGATTATTCTGTAGAGGAAGAGACCGGAACAATTGATTATGATAAAATGGAAGCAACTGCTATGGAAAAACGCCCGAAACTGATAATTGGAGGCGCTTCTGCATACAGCCGTGATTGGGATTGGAAACGTATGCGTGAAATTGCAGACAAGACAGGCGCTATTTTAATGGGAGACATTGCGCATCCTGCGGGATTGATTGCGAAAGGTTATTTGAATAATGCGGTTCAATATTGTCATATATGTACTTCCACCACGCATAAAACGCTTCGTGGTCCGCGCGGGGGACTTATTATTATAGGAAAAGATTTTGACAATCCATGGGGAAAAATGACTCCTAAAGGGGAAATTAAAAAAATGTCTGCATTGCTTGACTCGGCTGTATTTCCGGGAGTACAAGGCGGTCCGTTGGAGCATGTAATTGCGGCAAAAGCAGTTGCTTTTGGAGAAGCTTTGAATGAAAAATATGCTCTTTACATCAAGCAGGTAATGGCAAATGCTCAAGCCATGGCAAAAGCATTTATTGACAGAGGATATAAAATTATTTCCAATGGAACGGATAATCATTTGATGTTAATAGACCTTCGTACGAAGTTTCCTGATTTAACCGGTAAGATTGCAGAAAACACTTTGGTTAAGGCAGATATTACGATTAATAAGAATATGGTTCCTTTTGATTCTCGAACGCCGTTTACAACTTCGGGTATTCGTGTAGGAACTCCTGCTATTACAACTCGTGGTTTGAAAGAAAACGAAATGAATACGATTGTGGAAATGATAGACGCCATTTTATCCGATATCAATAATGAAACATTGATTAAAAAAACGGCGGGAAATATTCAAGATATGATGATGAATCGACCATTATTTGCATGGTAAGATATTTGCTAATAGTTAGTTATATTGTCGTTTAAAGAGAAAGTTCTTTGTGTAAAAAAGAAATGGCATGGATTATGTTATATTTCTTCTCAACAAAGGTAATACCAAATAGATACAAAAAAGTTTCAGAGAAATGACTTTTGTATTAAAAAAGATAGTATCTTTGCACTCTAAAATTAATTATTCTTTATAAGAAAAAAA
>JAISDH010000427.1 GCA_031264975.1 Bacteroidales bacterium | reverse complement strand
TGTATATTTGCACCCGGGTTTTATGCAGCCAAAGGGTAGACAAAGGTGGTTATGAAAATTGTCAGAATCCGCTCCAAATCGTACCCCTCAAAACGGAAACAGAAGCCAGTTTGTTGATTCTAAGACCGCTACAAAGCCTTGTTAGTTCCTGTGTGTGTGTGTGTGTGTACAAAAATCGTGCCAAAGTATTCAAATACCTGATTTATCAGGGAGTTATCTCTGAAATCTTTGAGGCCGCAATATGAGGTTAAGCTACACGCGCTCCTACGATGTTTCTATTCAATTACTTATTTCTGTATTTATTGTATTTCATCTTATTTCTGTATTTTTAATGTATCTGACCGTGAAATCCCTATTCATTTAGTTAACTGTCCTCACCGGCATTTTCTTTGCCCGCAATTAATCTGTATAGTTTATTTCTTACCGTACTGGCATAATTCTGATTTTTAACTATTTATACTATATATTATTAATAAAATCATATTCAGACATAATTTCCATCGCAGAACCATCTTTGATATATTTGATTGCCTTTTTCTGTTTCGTGCTCATGCCATCATCGCCTACTACCCTGTAATCCTGCTGTCCTATTATTAAAAAATCTGTTTTCTTTGTTACAATATCGTTAATCACACCGCCAATATCGGTAATTACCCGCCATGCTTCAACCCTTGGCATAGAAGAAAGTATTCCGGTAAAAACGACCGTTTTTCCATAAAAAATACTGTCCGGATTATGTTTATTTATGTCGGCATCAGTTTTTAACTCATCAACAATATTGCGAATATTGCCAATTTCAACAGTGTCAAAATTTGACGGGGCGCGATACCTGCATGGGTAATATCCATGCTCGTAAATTTGCCCCATACGCATATTCAATTTTTTTGCAAGATCGTTAATTGAGGAAGCGTTAACAATCCCAAATGCTTTCAGGCACAGTTCCGCTGTTGCCCTGCTGTCGTCGCCTGCTCTGTGATGGTTGAAATCAATATCGTTTAATCTGCAAAGAGTTTTCAAATCGTATGCAGGAAGTCCTTTCCATATCCTTTTAGAAAAGAGATAGCTGCATAGATATTTGAGTTTCGGGAAAGGAATCTCATACAATTCAAGCGTTCTTCTTAATACACTAAAGTCAAATGCCGCATTGTGGGCGATTAGGCGTTGACCTTCAATAAGCGGTTTTACTTCGTTCCACAGTATATTAAATTCGGAAGCACTCTCGACATGGCTCGGACAAATACCATGTATGTAGATATTGAATGGACTAAACTCATTGTTTATTGGTCGGATAAGCCATGACTTTGTTTCGACGATTTTTCCACGTTTAACGAACGTAAGTCCCAGTTCGCAAGGACTATGCCGTTTTGCTGTAGCTGTTTCAAAATCTATTGTAATGAAATTCATAGTTTTGTGAAAACTAAAATAATGTTTGTGGAATATTCGCCTTTTTACTTTCTTTGTATTTTGCCAATAAAGCATTCGATGCTTCATCGCCCGTCAGTTTTATCCTGTTTTCAAAATATTGGATTAACTGTTCTTCGGATATAAATTTTATTTTCCTGTAAGGAGAGTTATTCCGGTTTAATTTATCTTCCAATTCAACAAAAAAAACGTCTAAGTTATTTAAGTCAAATGCATCCAGTATGGCGTTAGACAATATAACATAATCAATTTCTTCGTTCAAATTTTCATTTCGGGGATGACCGCCAAGGTTGCCTGTTAATTGATGCAAATATTTTATGTCGCCACAAAAGCTCTTTGTAAAAAACACCTCTTTGTCGTACAACCCACTCATCTCGCCAATATTACTATAACATAATACCGTAACGAGATTTAATCCTTCTTTTGTCAATTTTACATTCTGTTTTTTCATTTATTCAACTATTTAAATTTTAACTATTTATACTGTTTCTAATTATTTAACCTTCATTTCTTTGCGTCCAGATAAAAAGTTACAATATCCCTGATTTCCTTTGAATACTTATAAATATCAGCAAGTGAATCTATCTTGTTTTTAATCTCTTTCTTTGCGCTGTCGAAAACAGATACATATTTAATCGTTTGAGAATTAAAATATAGCCGGCATATTGGCTTACGGTTATTGTCGTCAAACAGTATAGCAAAATATGTTTGCGCATCTCTGTACACAATTCTTTCAATGTCAACAATATCATAAAGAATCGCCCTTACAATGTTGAACCCGTCAATTTCCTCCTGCGTTGTAACAATAGTTCCGTCATCACTCATATACACGACCCCGTCCGGCAATTCCTTTTTCGATTCCGGTTTTTCGTCCGTTTTCTCCTCCGGCTGCTCATCCTCGTGCCTCTCTATCGCGTTTTTCAACCTGTCGGAAATAACATCATTAATATGATTTGCTATTGTTTTACGAACCAGCACGGTAAACTGCTCAAGCAACTTTGAGGTTATTATCCCGTCATAAACCTGTTTTGTCAATAGCCTGACCAGTTCCGCGCTTGGATTAGCAAACTCCTTAATTAATATATTCTTCAATTCACTTGTATATTTCAGTTCACTTGCGGAACTTAATATACTGTCAATATCGAAATATGTCTTGTGGAACTTTTTTAATTCGTCGATTTGATTATTGCGAATATCAAGCATATCAACCACCAAAAACGGTTTTTCGTCCATCTTGTTGGCGGTTTCCAGATCTGTATAAAAACGGTAAATTATACCATTTGTCAGTATTCCGAATTTCGCCGGCGATACATGGAAATAGCGCAACAGCTGATTATCGTGAAGCGTTAAATCTTCGCTGTAATGCTTGCACTCAATCAACAATATCGGAACATTGTCTTTCATTATAGCGTAATCAATTTTCTCGCCCTTTTTTGTGCCAATATCGCACACGTATTCAGGTATAACCTCAAGCGGGTTGAACACATCATATCCCAATGCCTGTATAAATGGCATTATCAAGGCGGTTTTTGTCGCCTCCTCTGTTTTTAATCCATCTTTGAGTTTTTCTACTCTTTCCGAAATTTGCTTTATTGCATCTTTAAAATCCATATTAATTTAATTTTAAATTATTTATACTATTTTTTTGACTTTTTACCCTACATTGGATTCCCTATATTCTTTACTATCAATATCAATGGTTTTTTTACGTTCTGAAACCTTCAATTTTTCGATTTCGGCTTTCAGGCTTTTGTTCTCTGTTTCCAATTGCTCATTTTGTCTAATTAGTTTTTCATTTTTTTCTAAAACAATAGAAATCGCGTCATTCGAGTTACTATTTTTGGAATCATAACCATCCTCTTTTATCAACATTTTGCCTTTTCCGGTAAACAGCCAATTTGCATTTAAATCCGAAAATGTATTTAGTATTTTTGATATATTTCGCCCAGATAATCCGCCATGAGTCCTCGCTTTTCCTATTAATCCATTAGAAATGCCTGCTTGCTTTGAAATTTTATTGTCATTTAATTCTTTGTGTTTCATATAAATATCAAAGCGACTAAAAAAATCTATCATTTTTTCTACATTTTTATTTGTTGTCTATCAATTTTGATATAACTTTGCATCGAATTTCACAACAGAAATTCGCGTAAAATTAGTAAACATTTTGAAAATGAAAAAAATAATATTGGACACAGGGTGCAAGACAAAAATAGCGAAGGCGTTTAAAGTCTCGGCTCCCACAGTTAGAAAGGCATTGAGTTTCCAGACTCACACTCTGTTAGCTCAGAAAATCAGAGGAATGGCTATAAAATTGGGAGGTAGGGAAATAACACTAAATGAAGATAGATCATGAGAAAAATTTTAACAGACGGAAAAATTCAGCATAAGTTGATGCTGGAATTCGGAGTATCACGTCCGACAATCAATACAGCCTTGAAATTTAAAAGGTACGTTCGCCAATGCGGAGCCATTGAGCGCGATCGCAAAATCCGAGAACGCGCCCTTGGTCTGGGCGGAATGGACGTCGAACTTGAAGTCCAAAAGCCTCATGTGTCCCAAAAGTCCCAAATCGGTGAAAGTTTGATATAATCTTAAATCACAATAAAATGAATACAAAAATTTTAGCAAAAGTAAACGGGATAGCCATACAGGTTATCGAGGAAGACCGTGAGAAACTAATCCCGATCAAGCCGATTTGCGAGGCATTGGGAATATCCTTTGAAGGGCAATACGAGAAGCTGACAGAGGATGAATTTTTATCTTCAACTGTTAGGCTGAGCCTAACAGTTGCCTCCGACGGGAAACAGCGCGAAATGGTCTGTCTGCCGTACGAATTTATCTTCGGATGGCTGTTCACCATAAATCCGAAGAACGTAAAACCGGAAGCACAGGCTGCGGTGGCTCGTTACCGGATTGAGTGTTATCATGCCCTGTTTCGTCATTTCACTCTGATGTCGGACTTCATTGCCGAAAAGAACGAGGAGGTCGAAAAGCAGCTTGACATATACCAGAACGCGCAGGTTGAATTTCGGACTGCGAAAAACCGGATGGAGGACGCCAAAAACGAGCTGAACCGTATCCGGAAAATCACTTTTGAGGAATGGCAGGATAAAAGCCGCCAGCTGGAGTTGTTTCAAAATTAAAAGAATGTAAAACAATAATTTAAAATTAAAATACAATGAATAGAGAAATTTTAGAGAAAGTATTTGGCAATCGCAGAAAGCGCGAATTGCGCCGCGAAATGCGGAGAGGCATTGGGATAACCGATGATTTTTTCAAATGGGCAAATACATACTTTGTCCCCAAGCCTGAAAATTATATCGACTGGTTTTCGCCTGCCGATAAAGGCTATTTTGACACGTATATTGATAAGCGGGCGGCTCTCGATAAGTTTCTGGAAGTTCTCTCCTTCAAACAGAGAAGAGACTTCCGTCGACCCATATTCGGGCAATACGTTAGAATGTGGTGCAAATATTACGGATACAAATTTAATCCCGAACATCTTATTAACGACAAAGATAACCGTCGGATTATGCGGAGGAGGGACACTGAATCCGAAGAATTTTTCTTTATCTCTACCGCAAAGAAAAATGAACATCCCGGTGCAAAAAAAATAACAAAAGTATTTCGGAAAATCTCAGAAAAATTTCGGACGGGACTGTTTAATAGTGCAGGTCATCGTAAAATAATTTCCATCAGACTGCAAAAAAAAATTGTAAAGTTTCGCCTTGATCTTATCCGCCTCATCCGCATTGATCTCCTTCGGGCGGGCTTCAAGATGGGCGACATGGGGAGACTTAAGGCAGTTTGCGACATAATATGCGGATTCGTTTTCGAGCACGAAGCCGACAGCTCTGTTCGCCGAAAAATTGTTTTTGACAACTTGAGAAATCTGGACTTAAGCGATCCTCATGCCTTTATAGAACATTGCACAGCTTACGAACATGTTGTATACGGTATGCACAGTTCGCCCAATAAGGACGCCGACTGTTCATGGAAATTCAAATGGGAAAAAACGATAATAGACGCGCTGGATCAAATGTTCGGAAAAGGATGGAGCAATAAAAATAATGTTTTCGTAACGGAATTTAAAAACTGCCTTCCTCCCGGCGTCAAATCTGTCAATTTAAAATCCATCTGCGAAACAATATTGTTTTGTGCGAAAAGAAATGACCTCGTATGCGGCAAACCGGGACATTTGACTCGTGAATTTAATCCCGAAACCGATATTCTGAACGCATACAGACTTGAGTTCCATCTTGAGCCTTCGCAAGATGAAATTAATCTCTTTTGCCGCCATGGGATTCGTCTGACCAAAGAACTGTTTGCTCAATTCAAGTGCAAATCCGTTTACAGTTATGAGTTTTCTGAATACAGTGAAGAACACGGCAAAAACATCGTTCACCGCTTCACCTCAAATTACGGTTATCCGATATTTGCATTCGACTATGACGGGTACTATAAAATGTATTGTCCGCTTGAGGAGAAAAAAACGAGCCGGCTCAGATATGTCGGCGAAAAGCCAAAAAGCACTGAAAACGAGGAATTATTTAATATACAATAATGAGTATGAGAACAATAACAGACAAAATCGTACAGGTGCACGAGGAATGTGTGTGCGGTCATAATATTGTGTATCAGACGTATTTTCCTGTGAGATGGAGAGATTTGATATCTTCCGGCATTCATCGCAGGAAGGATCGCCGAACCGGTAAATATTTTTTACTGAAAAACATCGCTGTAGCGGAGTGTCCTGGCGGGCATTATGAAGAGGATTACGAGGAGGACGAATTATGAGAGTCGGTTTATACACATACAAAAAGCGACTGTTTGACGGCAGATTTGAAACATGGAAGATGCCCGTCGAAATACTGGACGAACATACAACGACGTTTCAAGTGAAGTTTCTGCATGTCCACGCCGACGGTCGCGGCTTCGGAACAAAGTCGTGGGTGAAAAAGCGCAGCGTATATGTTGCCGAAGGAGCAAGGTCGTTGCAGGCTAAAGAGAATTATTCCACTTATTTACCATACAAGGATTAAAAATTACAGGAAATGGCAAAAATTTACAGAACAGACGGTGAAACGAAGGCGGTTACACCCGAAAACAGGAAACATTTTTCCCTGAAGGAGCTTCAGCATATCGTTGGAGGTTATATTGAAAACATTTACCTCAACGACGGAACAATAATGGTTTTAAACGAAGAGGGCAAGCTGGAAAATTTGCCCTTGAAT
>JAISDH010000398.1 GCA_031264975.1 Bacteroidales bacterium | reverse complement strand
TTCTCCCTTTCCGAAACAAGTGAAAAAAAACGAAGTTCATCACAATATATTTTTAATTTTGATGTTACTTTCATACAGTTTTAGAGTTATATTTTATTAGCTTTTTATGGGAAACTGTCATATAACACAATAACATAATATCACATAATAAATAACTATGGCATTAGACATTATAGGAAAAGTTCAACAAATTTTACCACAGCAAAGTGGAATAGGAAAAAATGGTACATCATGGTCAAAACGAGAATTCGTTATTGAAACAATGGAACAATTCCCTCGAAAAGTTTGTATAAGCGTTTGGGGGGATAAGGCAGACAGTCTGGAACAACAATATCCGGTGGGTACTACGGTGAAAGCGGGAATAAATATCGAATCCAGAGAATATAACGGAAAATGGTATACAGACGTTCGCGCCTGGAGAATAGACCTCGCTACGGAAGAAAAAGCTCCTGACAGTTTTCCGCCGCCTCCGGATATAATGGCTCCTTCGGATACACTTGATAGCGGTATCGGAACGATTGTAGATGAAGAAGCGGATGATATGCTGCCGTTTTAATTTTGCGGAAGAATATATTTGGGTAATGTGATAAAAAACGAAGTTCCTACATTATAGGTAGATTCAAAGGTTATATCTCCGCCCCAAGTAATGATTATCCGTTGAACCATTGCCAAACCAAGCCCGGTTCCGGATGTTTTTGTTGTGAAATTGGGAGAAAATATTTTCTTTTTGACTTCGTCCGTCATACCAATACCGGTGTCGGTTATTTTGATTTGCCACATTTTATCTCCGTAATTTTCTATCTCAATGGTGATGAATTGTGTTACTCTTGTTTTTTTCGCCTGTATGGCATTTTTTATCAGATTATTGAACACTTGCGACATTTGAGACTTGTTTACAAAAGAGATTACTTCATCTTGATTGGCTTTGTTGATAAGTTGGAACCGTATACTTGAACTTTCATTGAAAGAGGAAAGTGTATTTTGAATAATTGGGATTAAATTTTCAGGAGAACCGTTCCGTTGATTTATTTTTGCGAAATTAGAGAAAGAAACAGCAACTTCTGTCAATGTATCAGTTTGTTGAATAATCATGGCAAAGTAACGTTTAAGTTTTTCTCTGTCCATTTCATTGCTGGCATTTAATGTCCGTAACATTTGTTGTGTTTTCAATCTCATGGGGGTTAATGGATTTTTGATTTCATGAGCAATTTGTCTTGCCATATTTTTCCATGCTATTTCCTGAGATGATTTTTCCAATAATTCAGCGCTTGTTCTAAGTCTGTCTATCAGGATATTGTATGTATTAACCAATTGCCCTAACTCGTCGTCTTTATTCCATTTGATTTTCTTTAGTTCTTTTCCAAGTCCGATGGTTGATAATCTTTCCGTTACTTTAACTAAAGGGCGCGTAATATATCGTATAAATATAATAGACAGTATCACAATCAATATGACAATGATAATACAACTTGACATAAATTTTGTTAGAAACAACGTTTGTCTATAATCAAGCATATCTCTTTGTTTATTACTGTAACTGAATAGATTTGCATAACCGATGATTTCATCTTTCTTATTTAAAATAGCTTCATAAAAAGATTTATATTCTTCTCTGTCATATATTTCATTCACAATATACATATTTGTTCTGTTAAGCGCAAACGACTTAAAAGCAAAAGGACTGATATATGTATTTATATAAATACCTTTTCCATATCCTTTTACATTTTCTCCTTTTTTATTATATAAGTTGACGTCGGGAAAATCGGGTTCGTAAAATCGTCTTAATTCAGCGTCAATCAACTGTAAGGCTTCGTTTGATAAATCGGTAAGCGTGTCTATTTCAGAGATGGATGACGTGATAATTTTATTGATTCTTTGAGATATGTATCTTTGAGTATCTTCCAAATTATTGTTTCGCTGTATTTGAAAAAACCGGAAAAAAGAAAATGCCGTTATAATTACAGTTATCGTAATCAACATGCTCACAAAAAGCTGAATAGATTCCTGAAAACCGGACTTCCATAGTTTTTGAGGGTTATGATAGGAGTTTGATAAAAACGCAGGTACAAGCGAAAAAATGAATTGCGTTAAAAATAATATTACCAGGAAAGATATCTTATCCCATATTATCTTTTTTTCAGAGCTAACCAATATCACCATTTTATCATGCGTAAAAATGGTATGCGTTACATTGTTGGCAACAAATTCCATTCCGGAATATAGCGTATCAAGGTTATAATCGGAGAGATTGAACAAATAAGAAATATTTCTGTTGCCAATACTCATGGTTAAGATATTGTTTTCATATCCTGCATAACAATAGTTTGACATTTCTTTTTGGAGTGTCTTTTCCAACTCGGACTGCTGACTTGAAGATATCGACATTCTAAAAATCATAACAATATTGCCGGCGTCCACTTCTTTGTTTACGGGAATGGACGCATTGAGAATATATTCCGACCTTCCAAAACCAATTCGTCGGAATAAAACCTTATTATCTCCCGTTATTCTGGCTGTTCTGGGATAAGAATGAATTGATTGATTCATTTTCATTTTCTCTTCCAAAGAAGATTCCAACCCAATATCAATACTTACCTGATAATCTTCGGCATATCTTTTGGCATATTTTAAAATAATATATTGTTGTATGTCCTTTGTTGAAGCATCCGTATTAAACATATCTGCCAAAACCATGTCTTTTTCTATTTCATCCACCAAATCTCGAAAAGAATAAAGAGCAAAAGGATTTTCTATCGATAATATCATTTCAGCCATTGATTCCTTGTATTTTTTTTCTCTTTCGTCAACGGTTTGATTTGCCGTAAAAAGAACAATACAGCTTAAAATAAGATATACAATGCAATAAAATAACAAATTATGCCATTTCCTTTTGCGCAATACAAAAACAGTTGTTACAATGACCAATAACAGAAAAAGCAAATAGGGAATATATAAACTCATTGTCCTGTTGGAAAAACAAAAATAAAACACGACAAACAACAAAGAAGATACTATTAGTTCAAGCTCAATAATTCGTATGAAAATTTTCCTCTCCTGCAACAATAAGAAAATTTGGTTAAGACTTTTATACGTAACAATAAATGCCGACCATAAAACAAAAACAATGGACGAAATGGCAATAATACTAAGTAAATCGTACCGGTAAATTATTTCGGGTTTTAACACCACAACACTGTCGTTGGTTATACCGGTTATTATTAAGTATACGATAATATAAGTTCCTAATACAAAAGAAATAGCAATAGAAGATACGGTAATTTTTATTTTGTTTGAATGCTTTTCAAAATCATCCAGATTGGCAAATTGCATAAAGAAAATAGACCCAAGTAAAATCAAATATGAATTGAAAAACAATGTTCCCAATGAATCATAATGAGACGAGTAGTAAATCGGAGAAAATAAATCAGAAGAAAAATGAAAACAGTTTGATACAATAAACGAAAAAATAAAAAGGAGCGCAACTAAAAAAAACCATAAAAGATTTTGATTTTTGCTAAACACATTTGTTTGTCGCAAGAAACTGATTAATGTAAAGAAAAAGGCAGTAATCACTATCATCCATAATATCATTTCAAGTAATGACGCCTTGTTGTTCTTTTTTAAAGTATTCGAAAGTGTAAGCGCAAAAACAGGATTTCCTTCACTGTTATAAATTGTATAGCATTCTTTTATATATCCTTCCTGAGGCGCGTCAATCGCAATATGATGCTCAAAAGGATTATTAATCATATTATTATCTTCGTTCTGCGTATCAATGTCATGGATGATTAAATAACCGGTATATTGCCTGAGCGGGGTTGCTTTTTGTTTGACATATACCCACCTGTTATTGATTTGGGAGATTTGGGGAAGGCTGTCTTGCCAACATTTTGACGGAGTTATTTCATTGGACGACCATGCAGAAAGCAGAGAATCCTGATAAACAAAAAACGCAAATGTATTTTTATCCACTCCATTTTTCTCACAGAAATTAACCAAATCGATAATATCGTTGATAGAAGTTTGCGTTAGCTTTTCAAATAATTCATTGAAAACCTGTTCTTGTTTCAGAAAATCGGATTGAAGTTTTTTATATTTTTCTTTTCCCGATACCGACAATTGATTTTGATAATGAACAAAAGAAGCAAGTAACAGAAAGATAATACTGATGATAAGATAAATAATACTTTTTCTTTTTAAATTTACAGTTTGTTCCATACTTTAAAGCAAATGACTAAAAGGTGTAATGATAATTGATAACAAACGCTTAAATAAAGGTCTGGATGCCCATATCTGCATGTCAAACTCGGAACACATTAATTCCGTATGTGCTAAATGTTCATTTATCAACGAATTAACAACAGGGTCGGTTCCGATAAGCGCAATTTCAAACATATATTTAAAACTTCGATGGTCCATATTGGCGGAACTTATTGAAAAGATTTTGTTGTCTATACTTAATAATTTGGAATGTAAGTTACCATATTTATAATATAAAATGGTAGCGCCTCTTTTGTATAATTTTTCCAGAATAGCTCCCCTGACAGAATCTACTATTTTTACATCAGAACTTCTGGGGATTACGATTTTCACCTTAACGCCTCGTTTTATCGCCTGTATCAATTCTCTATAGATACGATAGCCCGGCAAAAAATAAGGCGTTTCAATGGTAACGCTCTTTTTTGAACGTTGTATCAGCCGGATATAATTCTTTTTAATCCGCTGACTGAAAAGAGATGGCACTTCCCGAATAAAGAAAAAATCGTTATAGCGAATCGTTCTCCGAAATGCCTTTCTGAGAGAAGGATGTGTAATATCTTTATTATAGATTTTGAAATTGTCTATAAATATCTTTTTACAAATCATACTCATTTTTCCTTCTGTACGGAGAATAGATTCTCTCCATTTGGTACAATAGTGGGTAAAATTTGCAGAACCGATATAGGAGATATAATCGTCAATAGCGATAATTTTTCGATGATCTCGCCGATGATTACGGGAGAATAAAAAGATGCTGGGAATAAATTTTTTAAAAAACCGAACCTCAACGCCTTTTTTAATCATGGATTGGACGCATGCATTTGCAATTCCTGTTCCCCACCAATCCACCAGTACACGAACTTTAACGCCTCTTTCATGACTCTCTATGAGCGCATCACATAATTGTTTACCTATGGAATCATTATTTATTTTAAATGTTTCCAAATAGATGTATTTCTTTGCATTATAAATATCGTTCAACAAATCATCATACCATACAGATGAAAAGCTATAAAATTTATAGCTCACAGGGTCATTTATAGCAGTGATATTTTTACGTTTTTTAAATTCCATTACCTATAGATTAATATACACAAAAACATTTTCATCAAGAAAAGACAATATTGATATTGTTCTTTCCTCTTCATTTCTACGATAGTTCTTCATTGAGGCGTTCATTTTTACAAAACAAACTACCGTATATAATTTAAATGCAAAAGTACAAAAATCTTCTCAATCCTGATGTACTCATGACAACTCATTTTCGCTTGCAATAAATTTTGAAGGGCAGCAAGCAACAAGCAACAAGCAGCAAGCAACAGGCAGCAAGCAACAAGCGACAGGCAGCAAGCATTTCCTTGTGGCTTGTACCTTGTCCCCTGCATTTTCCTTTCGCCCTTTCCCCCTTTCCCCCCTTGTACCTTCTCGTCATTGCGAGGTACGAAGCAATCCAGTACAGGCGAGTTTGTCGGCGTTTTTCTTCTGGATTGCTTCACTGCGTTCGCAATGACGGGCGGCGTCGTGGCTTTGCTACCTTGTCCCTTGTCCCCTGCATTTGCCTTTCGCCCTTTCGCCCTTTCACCCTTGTCTCTTGCACTTTTCCCTGCGAAGTATGAACAAAGATTTAGTCTGTTAAAATAAAAGTTATACAAGTGGTGTTATTATACTTTATTAATCGAAAAAAGTAATGATGAATATTCTGGAAGTTTTTGATGTAACGAAGAAATATGGCGATTATACCGCTCTTGACGGGATTGATTTATCCATTAGAAAAGGTTCTATTTTTGGGCTGTTAGGTCCTAATGGCGCGGGTAAAACTTCATTGATACGTATTATTAATCAGATTACGGCGCCTGATAAAGGAAAAATATTATTTGAAGGAGAGCCTCTTTCCTTGAAACATATTGCACAGATTGGGTATTTGCCGGAAGAACGCGGTTTGTATCGTAAAATGAAAGTGGGAGAGCAGGCTATCTATTTGGCTCGCTTAAAGGGTTTGCCAAAAGATGTTGTCGTAAAACGATTGAAGTATTGGTTTGATAAATTTGAAATCACTTCGTGGTGGAATAAAAAGGTGGAGGAACTCTCAAAAGGAATGCAGCAGAAGGTTCAATTTATTGTAACCGTTATTCATGAACCAAAGTTATTTATCTTTGACGAACCTTTCAGCGGATTTGACCCTATCAATGTAAATTTATTGAAAACCGAAATGCTTGAACTTCGTAACAAAGGAGCAAGTATTATTTTTTCCACGCATAATATGGCTTCTGTGGAAGAATTGTGTGATGATATTGCCTTAATCAACCAATCAAAAAAAATACTGGAAGGAAATATCAATGACATTAAAAACGCAAACAGAGAAAATCTGTTTTCCATTCGGTTTTCCACAAGCGCTGATATTGATTTATCTGTTTGTTTACCCTTTGATATTGAAATAAAATCAATAGAAAATTTACGAAACGGAGTTACAGTTGCCAATCTTAAAATCCCCAAAACTCAAACCTCAAATGATTTAATCAAGTTGCTATTATCTCATGTAAACCTGACAGGATTTAATGAAATATTGCCAAGTATGAATGATATTTTTATTTCCTACGTAAATAGCGATTAGCGATTGATATTGTCTGAATCAGGATTTACGGGATTACGGGATGAGCAGGATTTTTAAAAAAACGGCAATGTAGGGGCGACCCTTGCGGTCGCCCTTTGCTTTGTGCGGTCGCCTTAAATCATCCAACCCACAATACCCCGCAATACACAAAACCATCCCGCGTGCAATATAATTCCCTACGGGAATACCTCTCGGTAGAAAATGAAACGAATATATTATTTTGCATTCCTACGGAATGCACCTTCGCTCATTCGTTCATTAATCACTTTCATATAACTTCAAATCTATCTATTATACTATGCGCGGTCTATTTTTATTCATTTCCCGTTAGGGAAACCATATCAATAGAAAAACGTGTACCG
>JAISDH010000162.1 GCA_031264975.1 Bacteroidales bacterium | reverse complement strand
GCAAAGGTATATGAAATTATGGAATCTCAAAAATCCGCATTTCAATTCCCCGTAAGGGGATGAATATCAATAGAAAAAACATCTATCTCCCGCCACAAGCCTTTTAAGGCTTGCACGCGATTGTAAATACCGGGATTGTTTTTTATGATTGGGTTATGAAGCGATAATCTCGTTCAAGCTTGCGCTTGATTCAACTCCTGATGGAGTTGTGGTGTGCGTATTGCCATGTTTCTATTGATATTATGCTGCGCACGGGATGGTTTTGTGAGGTATAATCACATCGTCGCGAATAACCGTTTCGTACCTGAACTACAAGCGAAATGATGCTTGCGAGGAAAATCGGGATACTGTTTATGTTTCGAATATTGCAAAATCAAACATTGGATAAAAAAAATAAGATAGCAATTATACGGGAATAAGGCATGCAGATGTGATTACTTTGTGCGAAGACCTTCGCACGCGCCCCGTAGATATGATTATCCCGTGCGAAGACCTTCGCATGTGTCCCGCAGGTGTGATTATCCCGTGCGAAGACCTTCGCATGTGTCCCGCAGACGTGATTGCTCCGTGCGGAGACCTTCGCATAACAAAATAATAAAAAAGAGAAATAGTTTTTTAATATTTTTGAGGTGAACAATATTTTTGAAAAAAATTACACTTTACTTTGCAGATTCAAATTATTAATGCTTTTTTACTCATCCATATAATCTAAAGTTAGCGCATTAAGTTTGTTTTTGGTTTCACGCCAATAAGGTAGATATGCATCCATATAAGCGATAAAACCCTTGCCGTGATTGCGATGCGTTATATGTCCAAGTTCGTGAACGATAATATATTCCAGACACTCTACCGGCTTGTGGGCAAGTTGCAGGTTGAATGAAACAGTCCCTGTTGTTTCGCTGTATGTTCCCCAGCGAGTTTTCATATATTTGACAAGCCACCGTTTACATTGCAGCCCCGTTTTTTGTTCCCAAACAGGAAGCAGGCGGTTGATTTCGTCTTTCAAGTATTTTCGCAAAACTTCATTTACATAATTTTCGCGTTGTTTTGCCGTACTTTCCTTGCGGACTGTTAAAATCGCCCTTTCACCGTCGAGCCGGAAATTATTGCTTTTGTTGCTGTATTCTACCTGCAAATAATATTGTCTGCCCCAAATGTAGATTGTCTCACCCGATACAAATTCCCGCTCGCTATGGCGTAATTGTCTGGCAAATTTACTTTGTTGTGCGCGTATCCAGCTGATTTTTGAAGCGGCAAAAAGCCGAATACTTTCATCACTGACAGACAAAGGAGCAGAAATCCGCACTGCCCCATTTGGCGGCAGTACCGAAAGATGTAAATTCTTAATCTTCTTTTTAATTATTTCTATTTCAATGTTATGTATTTTCATCGTCATTAAAATTCCTTTTGCACATTAACCAGTTCGTATGCCCTTTCAACCTCGCTGTCATTTTTCAATACCTTATACAATGATCTCTTTATTATTCTGATTTTGACAATGTTTCCTCTAAAATCGTCCTGCTTGCTATCCACAACTGCATTGTAAAGTTTATTGGCTAATTCATCGTTTTCGCCGAACTGCATGTAAAATGCCCGTTTTGCTGCACTATAGCGGACAGATTCAGGAAAATGCCCGTTTTCTTCGGGCTTTTCGGTTTTTTTGAGCAAGTCCAAATATCTGTCAAGCAAATTTTTGTAGGCAATAATTCCGTTTTTTCGGTCGCTAATCAGCCGTTGCAGAATGGCAGACATTTTTTCGTAGTAAAGCGGATTTACGATTTGCCTTTCAACGATTTTTTTGCGAATATTGTTTTCAATTGCCTCTGCTGCGGCTTCCTGCGAAGATGTATCATTGTCGTCTTTTAACTTGTCTTCCTGCTGCATAATAAAGTTAAGTACGGTAAAGTCGTCAAACGCGCCAAGTTTTTCGCTGTCTTCGGCAATGATATAGCTGTCAATCAAAAAGCGCATTCCGGGTTGATATGCCTTAAAATCAATAAAGTCGCCGCTTGCTCTGCCAATATAATCTCTTAAATCAACATAGAATTTTACTTTTCTTTCGAGTTCGGCTTGCCGCTCTTGCGCGTATCCCGCCTCGGTCATATCGGGTTTGATTTCGGCATACGCCCTTGTGAGCCGTGCGGAAAGCTTATACAGTTTCTCACGCATACGGGCAAAAATCTCATCTTTGCCGACGTCAACGCCATTTTCGCCGCAAAAGTATTGACTGTATTCAAGTTGTCCTTTGGGATGTTTTACGCCTTCGCAAAGCGCTTCAATCTCATCAAGCGTTTTATCAAAATATGCCCTTGCTTCTTCAATTCTGTCCTTGACCAGCCCTTCTATATCTTCCTTGTCGTAGGCGTCAAAATTGCTTGCGCCTGCGTATTGATTTACTGCATCGCTGAGACTTTCAAACAGTTGCTTATAATCCACAACATAGCCAAAATCCTTGCTTTCATCGTCAAGACGGTTTACGCGGCAAATTGCCTGAAACAAATCATGGTCTTTCATCGACTTGTCAATGTAAAGATAAGTGCAGGGCGGAGCATCAAAACCTGTCAAAAGTTTATTCACTACAATAAGCAGTTTCATATTGGCAGACTCTTCCACAAACTTGCGTTTTGCTTCCTTTTCAAAAGTTTTCCTGTCTTGACCGTTCAGCATTTTTTGGTATGTTTCGTATTTTTCCCAACTGTCGTTGTTTTCATCAGCGCTTGTGGTTTCAGTGCGCAATGCTTGCGGGGAACTGTCAAAAGAGGTGATTATGGCACATTTGCTAAAACCCCTTGAGGTGAAAATTTCATAATATTTGCAAGCGGAATAAATGCTGTCGGCAACCAGCAAGGCATTGCCGTTACCGTTTTCGAGCCGCGATTTGGTATTGAAATCAAAAATTATATCGCAGGCAATTTTTTCCAGACGGGTTTTGCTGCTGTAAAGCGTTTGCAGATTACCCCACAACTGTTTCAGTTTTGCTTTTGCTCTTGGCATAAGTCCGCGTGTTTTTGCTTCAAACCATTCATCGATTTTTTCCTGATTGGTAACTTCCTGTGGAATATCTCTCGCCTCATAACGTAAATCCAAAACCACATTATCCGTTACAGCGTCATTGTACTTATAGGTATGAATATATTCGCCGAAAATCTCTTTGCTTTTTTTCTTGTCTTCCCTTAGCAACGGCGTTCCGGTAAAACCTGTAAACACACTGTTTGGCAAAATTTCCTTCATCGCTTTATGCAGTTTGCCCGATTGGGTTCTGTGACACTCATCAACAAAAACAAAGATATCGCCTTTGGCTGAAAAATTCTCTGGCAACGCCTTTCTGAGTTCCTCTATATAAGCGTCATAATTATCGGTTTTTACTCCGCTTGTGTTTCTATGACCAAACTTATGCACCAGAGAGCAAATAAGCCTATCATCGTGAATGCTGAGTTTATCAATTAAATCTTCACACGATTGCGTGCGGTAAATTGTTTCGTCGACTCCACCGTAAGTTTTTTCTATTTGCTCGTCGAGTTCGTCGCGGTCGGTAATAATCAACACACGGGCATCGGCGTGGGTTGGCGACAATGACAAAATCCATTTCGACAGCCACACCATAGTAAGCGATTTTCCGCTACCCTGCGTATGCCAGATAATGCCGCCCTCGCGCTTTGAGATTTTTTGCTGCGCCTCTAATATGCCAAAATATTGGTTATGACGGCAAATCTTTTTTGTTCCCTTGTCGAAAATGATAAAGTTGTGGATAATATCCAGAAATCGTGTTTTTTCATAAATGCTGTATGTCTGCCATTCCAGCTTATTGCTTTTCAACAATGCGCAAACATTGTTGATTTCCTTTGCTTTGACGTCGGAAGTTTTGTCGTAGTTTTTCCATTCCAGATAATGTTTTTCGGGGGTGTTGGTCACGCCGTAGCGAAGACCTTCGCTGTCGTTACCTGCCGCCATGATTTGCACTGTGGTAAAGAAGGGATAAATAAATCCTTCCCGCAGATTGGTAAGGTTTTGTCTAATTCCGTTGCTGACTGAAATAGTGCTTTTCTTAAGTTCGATAACCGACATGGCAATACCGTTTACAAAAACGACCAAATCAGGACGCTTTTCACAATTGTGCAAAACGGTAACTTCTTCGGCTATGGCGAAATGGTTTTCTTCGGGGGCTTCCCAATTAACAGGGAAAACAGTTTTCGGAACTCCATTTTCGTCATCTACATTGACGCCGTATTTAAGAAGGGAATAGACTTCTTTGTTGACGTTATAAAGCATATCGGAGCTTGGACAGGCAGCCGCAACTTCGCTTAATTTCTCAATGGCTTTGTCGGCAAGATATTCGCTGTATTTCATTTTGCCGGTAAGGAAGTTTTTAAGCAGCTCCGGCATAATATTATTATTTGCCTTGTCTTGCAAATTGCCAAGATAAGCATAGTTGAGTTTCTGTTTGAAAAACTCAATAACTCTGTTTTGCAATGCTCTTTCGCTTTCGCCAATTGGTATTGTTGTTGCCATATTACATTAATTTTTAATTATCCATTGTCCTGATTTATCAGAGCCTTCCCGAATTATAATGCCCTTTTCTCTAAGTATTTTTAAGTTTCTTTCTATTGTTCTTGTCGTTTTACCCAGCAAATCGGATATTTCTTTTGCTGTTATTCGCGGATT
>JAISDH010000125.1 GCA_031264975.1 Bacteroidales bacterium | reverse complement strand
AGTTTAAGTACGAGGAAAATCAGAAATACCGTCATACATAAAGAACTGCAACCGCAGCCGGATGATTTATTTGACATAGTTGTTTATTTATATCGTTTCGTTATCTTTTCCGGCATCCGCCGCATCGGGTAACTTCCAGAAGAAATGATAAACAAAACCATATTCAAACTGGCACGTTCCGATGTAGTTCAAGTCTTTTTCCGGCATCGCGCATCCTGTTCTAATTGCATATACCTCCATTTCTGATGTTGGATGTTTGTCATCAACCTGCGCCCACATATAACATTCATTGTCTAATTCCCGGACGCATAGCGGTTTTGCGCCTTTCGGCATTGAGATGCGTTGCACGAAGTTGGGATTTATTTTGTATTTGTGTACTGTTTTCATGCTATACCTCCTCCTTCAAGATTCTGACCCGTTTTTTCCTTTCTACTCCGCCACTCCGGAGCGCTTCTGCGCGGATCCAGTCGGCCAGCTCTGATATCACTCCCCCGCGGAGAGCGTTTCGCACTGTCTGGCCCGAGCAGTTGAAAAGCGCAGCCAGCCTCCCTACCTCGCCCCAGACTATTAAAATCCTTCCTCCTTTGTCTACAATTTCTTCCATAGCTTTATTGTTTACCTGTTGTTATTTCGTTTTTATATTTCGAATAGAATGCCGTCGAAACACCATCTAAAAGCAATATGGACAATTCCGGTAAATCTGCCTACTACCACAAAAATAGAATCCCTGTACTTTATATACAGATCAATGCGCATTCGTGCTACCACTTCACTGACAATTCCATATCCCTCCGAGCGCGCTTCAACCTCTTTATGATAGGCTTCACATTCAATACAATCATCTTTTGCATCCACCTTTATCTCTTCTATACTAATTGAGCTGTCCTTTTCATTAACCCTATACAATAACCCATATTTTACACAAATATCATTCAACTGTTTTTCGGTAACAAATCTCAAGCCGGGGTATTTTATCCGGTAATATACGGGGATCGCAAATCCTTGAGCATGATCAATTTTGCCCGTACACGGAGCAAATACAATCCATTTCAACTTCTGTGATGAATTAAGGTCGCAAAAGCCTGTCGGAAATCTTTTAATTGATTCCCTGTATGAATTTTCAGAACATGCTTCAAATTCCTTCTTAATATCTTCTATCGTGATATATTCCATAGCTGTTTCCATAGCTGCCTGTTTTAAAATATTTTCATTATCAAGCACTCCAATGCAAACAAAATGCCGAATGAACAAAGGGACACAATCGCTCTCTTGAAATATTCCTGCGCCATAGTCATATTATCAACTTTACTGTTATTTATTTTCGCATTAAATCGAATAGCCTCTGATAAATTTGTTATTAAATCTTCGTATATATTTGGTTTCGAGTAGGCTGAAATGTATTCTTCTGCTAATAAAATAGAATAGGGTTTTCGTTCAAATACTTTTATTGAAAACCAAACAGATCTACCCAGATAAGCAATCAGGACGATTAGTAATACCGCAATTATCATTGTCAGGACATCAATTTCTTTACATCTCATCATATTAACACAAATTGCGGTTATAAGAAATAAGGAAATACAGGAAGCGCCAATAATCGAGTTCGATTTACTTTCTACGTTTTTTCTGCGTTTTTCCTCTTCGTTATAGCAAGCTATAATTCTATCAAAGAGTTCGCTCAAGTTGTTTGAATCAATTTTTGAAAAATCAACATTTGTTGAAGCTTGATTCGTATTGCCTTCTTTTTCTAAAAGAGGCCAGAAAATGTCTATAAACCTATCTATTAGTTTCATAATTTTTGTTTTAAAATATTTTCACTTGGTTATACCTACACTCCTAATATCTTAACCCTTCTCTTTCTCTCTACACCTCCGGCCCGAATTGCTTCCGCGCGTATCCTGTCCGGCATCTCTCCTTCCGTTGCGCCGCGAAGCGCATTGTGTACCGTCATGCGGCTGACGCCGAATAATTCAGCCATTCGCCTTATTTCTCCTGATTCTGTAAAAATTCTTCCCATAATCTGTTTGTTTTTAATAGTTATTTTCGATTTATATCTTATTATCTATGTAATTGCCCGTTGCTTTTCGGGCAATTACATAGTGTTATTTTATATCTCTTTAAACCGCATTAAGTTAGATACGGCTATTGTGCTCTGTTCGCAATTGTTCGGTATGATGCGACCGTCAAACGCGATGTTGTTTATGGTACGGCCACACTTCGCTATCATCTCGCCGTCTCCGCGTCTCGCATACGTGTAAAGGACTGTGTAAATTACTTCCACTCTGCCTTCGGTTATTACCTCTTTAAATTTTTTACCTTTCATGACTTTTCTTTTTTAGTTGTTTGTAATTCTATTTGTTATTTCTATCTTTGTTGCTTGTTTTGTTCGTTTTACAATCGTTTTATGAATTGTTGACGATGCAAAGATATAGTATAACTTGACAGTATCAAGTATTATTATAGTTAAATAAGCATAAAATATAAATTTTAATTTGATATATATGGCTAACTTATTACTTATAAGAACATTATCAAAAGAAAGAAACATCACGATTAGAGAACTCGCTAACAGGGTTGGAATTGGCGAGGCGGCATTGCAGTCCCTAATTAAAAATGGTTCTACAAATACTTCTACATTAGAAAGAATAGCAAAGGAACTCAATGTTAGTGCTGGATGTTTTTTTGATAACAATCAGATCAAACAAACCGGCGGAGAATGTAACGCGGCGTCCATTTATGGAAATGCCTCATCAAAAGGAAACGATGATTACAAGATTAAGGCATTATATCTTGAGAAGCTATTAGAGGAGAAGGAAAAGCAAATTCAATTACTGAACGAAATATGCAATATTAAAAAGTAAAAAAAATGGGCAACAAAATAGAACAGACGGGAGGTACCGGCAATTCGGCATCTATATATGGCGATGCAATTACAACCACTAATCAACAGAATTGCGATAATTCAAATACGCATAAAAAAAAGAAACGCAGTAAGAAAAAACGGTTATTTTTTATAGCGCCGATAGGCAATAAAGATTCCGAAGAAAGAAAAAATACAGACTGGATTTTGGATGATATTCTAAAACCTATATTCCGTAATTTTGAGATTACATGCGCTCATAGGGAATATGGTAGCGTGATAACCAATAATATATTAAATCATTTAGATGAAGACGAATTGGTCGTTGCCGATTTATCAGGATTAAACCCGAATGTAATGTATGAATTAGCATTTAGGCACTCCGTAGGAAAACATGCCGTATTGATAGCGCAGGAAGGTACAGTATTACCATTTGATGTTATTCCCGTTAGGACAATATTTTATAAACAAGATGTACACGAAATCAAAAAATTAAAAGAGGAAATTAAAAATACCGTAAAAAACGTTTTAGATAATCCTGTTGTTGATAACCCCATAACAACATATCAAGCTATGTATAGAAAATTTGATGACATTATTTCAACTAAAAAAGAAGAATATAAAACGCCAAACTCAAAGCCTCTATACAAAAAACATCCAAGTTTTTTTAATATCATATACAATATTCAGGGCAAACGCACGAAATTTAAGTAATGAGAATTTTGAGATATTCTGAATCGTAAGCGGCTTTGAGCCTTCGTTTCTTGAGGCTAAGCCTGTCCTTTTGTTCGCCGATAATTTGTAA
>JAISDH010000089.1 GCA_031264975.1 Bacteroidales bacterium | reverse complement strand
CCCCTTCACCCTTTCAATCTCTCTTTAAAAGGCAGAAATGTCATAAAATCTGCGTGATGAACGATATATGCTTCTGTCGTTCTTTTTAGCAAATCTCCTTCTCCGGCGTGAGTGGCTATGATATGGCATACTGCAGGCGGTACTCCGCACTGTTCCGCTAAAGAAACTCCCGAAAATGGATGACGTAGATATTTTCCGTAATTTCCTGTTACGGCTTTTCCGTCTTTTAATTCATATTCTAATAATTTCCCTACATCCGCCAATATCGCCCCTGAAATGAGAATATCCATATTAACCGGTAAATTCGTTTTAAAAAATTCATTCATTTTCTTACCGGCTTCGTATGCCACGTGTACAACGCAACGCTTATGCGCCATAAAACTTACCTGTAAATCATCTCCGCAAAGCAAGGTAAATGGAATCGTATGTAAGTCATTTATTGTAAGTACGCTTTTCGCTAATGCCAATTCCCAGGTTTGTGCGGTCTTTTCTCTCAGGTCTTCGTTTGTAATCCACAATAGTTCCGGCCAGAGTTGTAATATTTCGTCCTTAATCATTCTTTCTTTTTTTATTTTGAGACTAAATGCCTATTCCGAAATATTCTATTCCTTCTTTTTTCAGTTCACGCAAATCGTAAATATTTCTTCCGTCAAAGAGGACGGCTTTCTTCATGGATTGTTTGAGAATATTCCATATCGGTACGCGAAACTCTTTCCATTCCGTAATCACCAATAAAGCGTCCGCGTCTATTACCGCATCGTAAATATCTTTGGAATATGTTATCTTATCGCCCAATTTTCGTTTTGCTTCCTGCATGGCGACGGGGTCATACGCTTTGACTTTACAACCGGCATTCAAGAGTTCATTTATAATTACCAAAGAAGGCGCTTCCCGCATATCGTCCGTTTCCGGCTTAAAAGCCAAACCCCAAACAGCAATGGTTTTCCCCTGTAAATCTCCATGATAAAATGATTTCAACCGGTGAAAAAGAATAAACTTTTGGTCGTCGTTTACCTCTTCAACCGCTTTAATGACGCGCATGGAACAGTCGTTTTGTTCGCCTATTTTTAGCAAAGCCTTGACGTCTTTGGGAAAACACGAACCGCCATATCCGCAACCGGCATACAAAAACTTGTTCCCGATACGGGTGTCCGAACCAATCCCCTTTCTAACCATATTGATGTTTGCTCCTACCTTCTCGCACAAATTGGCAATGTCGTTCATAAAACTGATACGCGTCGCCAACATGGCGTTTGCCGCATACTTTGTCATTTCGGCAGAAGTAATATCCATAAAAATCACGCGAAAGTTGTTTAACAAAAACGGTCGATATAAACGCGTCATAATCTCTTCTGCTTTTGATGATTCTATTCCAACCACAACACGGTCGGGGTGCATAAAGTCATTTACCGCATCGCCTTCTTTCAAAAATTCGGGATTAGACGCTACGTCAAACGGAATAGATAAGCCCCGTTTATCCAATTCTGCCTGTATTGTTTTTCGTACCAATCCGGCAGTTCCGACAGGAACGGTACTTTTGGTTACAACCAGTTTATAGTCCTTCATACTCCGTCCAATGGTTCTTGCTACATCAATAACGTACTGCAAGTCTGCGCTTCCGTCTTCGTCGGGAGGAGTGCCTACGGCTGAAAAGATGACTTCCGCCTCCTCAAGATTATCTTCCAAAGAAGTTGAAAAATCCAGCCGTCCGGCTTTGGTGTTTTTTTCAACAAGAACGTCCAATCCGGGTTCATAAATCGGCAAAATGCCCTTCTTCAAATTCTCTATTTTTTCATTATCCACGTCAATGCAAATGACGGGAATCCCCATTTCTGAAAAACATGTTCCGGTAACCAATCCTACATATCCGGTTCCTACTACTAAGGTTTTCTTCATTTTAGTATATATTTTATTTGATTATAATTCAGGTTCCAAAGGTAACATTTTTTTTAATACAAAATAACATCAGAACAAATAGCCTGTATTTATATATAAACTTCCCTTGCCGTCCTGTTTGTTAAAAGGCATGGCATAGTCTATGGCAATGATAAAATTACGATTAATCACTATGCGAAATCCACCCCCAGCCGCCATGTGAAGTTTGTCTGAAGTGTTGGAATTAATGTACTTGTTGTATTCTTCCTCCATAAGAGGATTATTTTCTCCCCGATAAGAAACGTCATATTTCCGCGTAACAATTCCGCCGTCGAAAAAAGCATTTAATCCCAAATAAATATTTTGTTTCCACAACTGAAACCGGACAAATTTCCACCGCAATTCCGCGTTCAAAAACCCAACGTCCAAACCTTGTATCCTGTCGCGCATCAATCCGCGCGCCGTACGATACCCTCCTATGCCGTCACGGTCATATTCCTTCCCAATATTGCTGAAAACAGGCAGGATATAATAGGGCAAATAATTACCCACACAACCCTGATAATTTAACCGGTAAGCAAAGACAAGCTGTTCTTTTACAATGGGAATGTAATGCCGGAAAGTCAACATATAGCGACAATAAGAATGCGTTGTTCCTAAAAAATGCGGCGCAAAGGTAATATTCGCCTCCGCCCAAATTCCACGAGAAGGCGCCGCTTCAAAATCTCTTGTATCATACATTAACCCAAAACGCAAGGCGCTGGTAAAACCTCCTTCCCTTTCTTTTTCAGAGATAATACCCCAATCAAGATATTTCTCATACAAAGTTTGTCCGGAGAACTTTTCAACTTCTGCTTTCCCTTTATTAATTTTTGTCGTATCAATAGAACGATAACGATACCAACCAAAATAATAACTTGCCTGCCAAAATAATTTGTTTTTCCATATATTTCCCACAAAATCGGCTTTTGCACTTACGGCTAAGCGCTCCAAACGATAAAAAGCGGTCATATATTCTGTTGGCATGCCTTCCTTATCCTTTTGTTTCTTCCAATAATTTACGCTGTCGTGATAATAATTCGCCTGATAGCCATTATAACCGTAAAAATCCATTGCTTTGTCAAACATAACGGTTGTTGCCAGGGACATCCTGACATTGGGTATTAAATGTTTGGTATCGTATGTAAAAAAATACTGTTGCGTGCCTTTGGTATAGGCTGAAGCTTCTATATACCACTGTTGCTTCGGATTCGGATAATAGGAACCGTCTCCATAATCGTACAAATTAAGCAACGCGCCAAACTGAAATCCTTTATCCTGGTCGTAAGCGACTACAGGAAGCGGTCCAAAAGAAATACCTTTTTTTACAATATCTTTATCCGCTTTCTTCTTAAACAATCCTTTCTTTTTTGGTATGTCCTGCTCCGACGAATCCGTAACAGCATACGGTTGAGTATCTACAATACTGTCATTTCCACTTTGTGCCAAAACGTTACATCCAAGAAATATAAAAAGAATAAATCCTAATGTCTCTTTCATATCTGTTTACTTATGTTTCTCATTTTATTTACAATCAAATCACATTGATTATACGCAAACCGAATCAAATTCAATGTGCGCAAAGATACAATATTTTATGCAAATAACATTGAAAAATGTATTTATTTTAGTAAACGTTGATATATTACCCAATTGGGAATGATTATATAGTAAGGTTCCTCCGAAGAAAACAAAGTAACTTATCCGTAATAGTTCTGTTACTTGCCTCAGTAATCTAATTACTTCCATTCTACATTCAATCCTTTCTATCTTTCGTCTAATTGCTTCCATTTTTAATTTCATTGCTTTCATCCGCCATGGGATTACTTCAGTCCGTCACAGGGCTACTTCCACCCGTTATGGGAATATTTTTATTTGTAATTCTACCACCAATCTCATTAATCTACTTGCTGATAGTAGTATATTCACTATGTCCAAGCAATACTTTGTATGAGGTAAAATTGAGAAAGGGAAATGCTTTTGCTATACACATCAATATTAAAGTAAAGCTACCCTTAAACGGAGAAATGATTATGCAAACAACAATGCTTTTCTACAGACAAAAAAAAACTCCGAAATAAATTCCGGAGTTTCTGATTAATGATTTCTGTATTATATAATTGTTTACTTCTTATCGGTATTGGTTCTCATGTCTTTTGCTGCTTACTTATGCTTTGGCAAATCATTTTTCCCCATTACTTCTGCATAAGCAGCACAATAACTGTTATAATCCGTACCCAACGACATTGCTCTCAGTATGGCAATTCGTTTCTGAATAGGAGGATGGGTAGAAAAAAGAGAACCTTTATGTGATTTTAATTTAGGTTTGTCTATGCACATGGCGGCAGCCATTTTTCCCGGGTCGAATTTTTCGGTATCGCCGGATATTTTAGAAAGTGCATCTGCAAGACTAACAGGGTCGTGCGTGAAATTTACAGCCATTGTATCTGCTAAATACTCCCGTTTTCGGGACAAAGAAAAATAAAACATCTGCGCAAATAACGGC
Source organism: Bacteroidales bacterium (assembly GCA_031264975.1). GTDB lineage: Bacteria > Bacteroidota > Bacteroidia > Bacteroidales > WCHB1-69 > JAIROC01. The sequence continues at coordinate 1,280 of JAISDH010000089.1, read as the reverse complement.
GCTAAAATCGCCAATAAAATGACTGCAACAATAATGATTAACTGTGCCGCTCCATTTCCTTCCTTGCTGATTTTCTTTCCGCTCCCCCATATAAACGAACGCATCAACAAATCGGAAATAATGACAATCGTACACATCATTACGCTTGCAAAAGTCATGTACATCACATCTCTATTATAAATATGAGACATTTCGTGCGCCATCACCGCTTGCATTTCCTGACGCGTTAACTTCTCTCTCAATCCGCGAGTGATAGCAACAAGGCTTTTTTTCGGACTTGTTCCTGCCGCAAAAGCATTTAGAGCAGGCGTATCTATAATATATATTTCAGGTAGAGGCAATCCCGATACAAGCGTCAATTCTTCAATAACATTATAAAGTACAGCGTCTTCGTGTTGAGTGATTGGTTTTGCATTCATTCCGCGTAAAACAATTTTTGCGCCGTTTGTAATGGCAATCAGAGATTGTATGCCCCATAAAACAGTGGCGATAATAATTCCTGTCATGATTCCTCTTCCCGATTGGGGATTGGAATCAAACAAAAGCCCAATCAATCCGCCCAATACAAGCAGTAACAACCCCATGGCAAAAAAAACAACCCACGATTTACGTTTGTTTTTAGATATCAGTTCGTACATGGCAAATTTTCAACGACCTTTAAAATGATACCTTGGGAGCCTGACGAACTTCAGAAGTTGAAACTTCAAATAATTCACGTTGTAAAAATCGAAACATCCCTGCAATAATGTTATTGGGGAAAATTTGAATCTTGTTGTTATAAGATGTAACAACCTGATTATACAATTGTCGTGAGAATGAAATTTTATTTTCTGTCGTTGCCAATTCTTCCTGTAGATGCAGGAAATTTGTATTTGCCTTTAAATCAGGGTACGCTTCCAACTGAACGTTCAGCCCTGAGAGAGCGGAAGTAAGTAAATTATTAGCCTCTGCTTTTTCTGCAACCGTTTTCGCCGCCATTGCCTGGGAGCGATATTCCGTGATTTTTGTAAGCGTTTCCCGTTCGTGTTGAGCATATCCTTTAACAGTTTCTACAAGATTGGGAATGAGCGCATATCTACGTTCCAATTGAACGTCTATATTATGCCATTCTTTATCAACATTGTTACGCATCTTAATCATGCCGTTATACAATGCTATTGCCCAAAGAATCAATAAAACAATAATTCCGATAATAATCAATACTGGTGTCATTTGTTTATATTTTTAGTTTATATTTTAATAAAATTTTTCAGTTCATATATATCAAAAATCGGACCATC
>JAISDH010000069.1 GCA_031264975.1 Bacteroidales bacterium | reverse complement strand
ACTTCGACAGCAAAAAGTACAAGCAAATCAACAAAAAAATCTTTAAATCGGGTTGGAATATCTGGTAAGTTTCGATTCATCAAAATTGCAGACCCGGAAAATATATCCCGGAAATTTGCAAGTTACATACCCTAATTACGTAAATGATTTCATTAAGGTAACTATATACAATTTTACCCTTTCCCTCTTATTAGTTGTTTGTAGGTTATACGATAATTTCCCGCATTACTAAGTACTAAATTAAATCGAGCACTTTCACTAAGTTTACGTGTGTTATAATGAAAAACAAACTCATATACATACTTTTGAAGGTGTTTTCTACTCATATAATGATATGTTCCCATATAACTTCTTTTTAAAAGAGTCCAAGCCCCCTCAATCGTATTCGTATGAACATCCCCATTTACATATTGCTTTTTGCTGTGGTCAACAATATATCTGATATAAAATTTACCCACTTTATTGTATCCGCTCCATTCATCTGAACATAATTTGGTTTTTGGCTTAACCGTTTTAAGAATGTGTGGTGTGAGGGATTTTTAGGAAGTATCATTAACGACCAAGCATATAAGTTTCCCTCCTCTTTCTAACATGCCAAATATGGGTGTCTTGTCTTTGAAACTGCGACCTTGTGATTTTTTCACCTTTTTATCGTAATGCCTGTTTTTATTCTTGCCACCTATAAAGGTTTCGTCTAATTCAACTATTTTACCTTTACCGCCTTTTGTTTATTATTATAGAAATGGTGATAAAATTTACACACTATGCGATTGCAGACTTTGTGGGTTTTGTTAATTATAAGAAAATATAGTACCTTTGCAAAAATCATCACTATGGAACTTAAAAAATATACTGACGAACAATTTGCACGCTACGACGGTGCAGTTGGCATTTTGGGTAAAGCTGTCGGCATCTGCAGCTTTTTATTCGACCACGTGACCGACGAAAGCGAAAAAGATGCTATTCTATCATTTCTGCAAAAATATGCTAGACTGAGAAATCAGTTAAGCATAGAAGATGATAATATCATTCAATATGCATTTGATGAAGTGCGGCCGCTCATCGCCGGGGATACGCCGCTTCTGAATTTGGAATACATTTTAAACAGCCATTATGTCGGAGTTGCTGTATGAGCAATGTGTCGCTGCTGGCACATTGGGCGAGCTTGAAAATTTGAATGTCTATAAAAACAAAAAAATTTTTGAAGACCTAGCGCACAATGCAATCCCTCAAGATAACCCTATAGCCATAATTTTAGGCGGACAAAACGCCAGCGGTAAATCTACTTTAGGCAAACAATTTTTAAAAGAATATCAAAATGCCGGTGGCATTGTCAAAATAGAAGGCGATGCACTTCGGGAATATCATCCGTTGTTTCCAAACTTCATTCAGGACGATGATAAATTAATGACAGCCTACACAGCTAAAGACAGTGGGCGATGGACAGAACGAGTGATAAGGGATTGTGCAGCAAGCAAACGAAACATGCTTATCGAAACAACCCTAAGAAATCCTGACGTTGCCACAGGAACCGTTAAACAGTTACACCAACTCGCAGGCTATGATGTACAAGTTAAAGCGTTTGTCGTTTCGTATGACAAAAGCCTTGTGGGTTGTTTTCGCAGATATGAAAGAATGAAATTGCAAGATGGTTTTGGGCGGTTTGTACACGACCATGCTTTGAATGCAGCTTACGCCGGAATGCCGAAAACATTGCAAGCATTGAAAGAGCAAAATCTCGCCAGTTGCATACATCTATACACACAGAAACAACCACTATTTATTGGCGATTACTGGAAAACAGACATTGTTAATATCGTCAATCAGGAACGCCGGCGGGAGTTTACAACGGACGAAGTAAAAGATTTACATAACCAATGGAACGACGTATTTACAATGATGCGTTCCCGCGGCGCCGGTAAAGAAGAATTTTCGGAAATAAGTGAAAGATTATCCGCCCGGATTCAATCAATGATTACAGAAAAATATCCGCAAACAAATATAAATACGATTATTAACATTCACCATGAATTAAATCAAAAATTATGAATTACCATACATAGAGATGTTTCATTGTGATACCAATATGATACTATATAAATCCAACCAATTATAAGTTAATAAAATAATGTATTGAAAATTAGTCGGAGTACCCCGACGAAACAAAAACGTGTGCGATTTTCCACCGTTTTTTTTATGTCTCAAACATTTTACTGCCTTTTTCTTACACTTTAGATTAAAAAAAATGAAAAAAGTATTCTTCCTTTTAATTACGGCGCTATTGCCGCTAAGTGCAACAGTTGCCCAAAGCAAAAATTTCCACGATTTCACAGTTAAAACAATTGACGGAGAAGATTTCCCTTTGTCGCAACTGAAAAGCAAAAAAGTAATGGTGGTAAATGTGGCTTCGAAATGCGGGCTAACGCCGCAATACGAACAATTACAGGCATTGTATGAAAAATACGGCAACCGTAATTTTGTCATTATCGGCTTCCCTGCCAACAATTTCGGGGCGCAGGAGCCGGGCACCAATGAAGAAATAAAAACATTCTGTACGGAAAAGTACGGCGTTACATTTCCAATGATGGAAAAAATCTCGGTGAAAGGCGATGATATTCATCCGCTATACCAATGGCTCACGCAAAAAAATGAAAACGGCAAAGAAGACGCCGGAGTAACATGGAATTTCCAAAAATTCCTGATTGACGAAAATGGGCAATGGATAAAGGCTATCGAGCCTCGTACAAAGCCAACGGACGAAGCCATTATTGCATGGATTGAAGGAGATTCAAAATAGTGTAGCGTATATTGACATGAAATCGCTTAAACTCGGCATTGCGGCACTATTACTCGCATGCAATATAAGTGCGGGGAGGGCAAACGACCCCGCATCAAAGCCGGAATTGGTGGAAACCATTATCAAAAATGCAATCACGGAACGGGAAAAGGCATGGGCTATTTTTACGTGGATTGCCTCAC
>JAISDH010000017.1 GCA_031264975.1 Bacteroidales bacterium | reverse complement strand
TCGATATGAATATTCCCAAAAAAAAATGACTTGTTCACTTTTTTACTCGTTTACTCGTCTGACAAACATTAATCATTCATAACTAACTACTTGGGTGGTTTTGTAAAGGGTGATTTTTCCTTTTGAGAATGGGAGATTCGATTAAATCTTGTAGATGTTCTATTATTTTTTGCAAAAATGTAAAAAAAAAATGCTACCTTTGCAGGGATTAAATTTGAGGCTTTAGATAAAAAGATTATAGAGAAAAGAATTGAACATATATATTTTTTCTTTTATAATTTAATTTGAACACGAGAGAGTCCTATTTTGACTATCAACAGTCAAAAATTGAATTTAATGATTTTAGATTGCTCCTTTGTTGTATAAGGAGATTATTGGAAAATGGTTTTTGGTTTTTGGTATGATGAATAGAAATAAAGAAAGATATAAATAAGGTTAGTCAAGAGAATATATAAAGTAAATATGTTGATATGAAAATACGGTAATCAAAGATAACAAAGAATGAAAATGATAAAAAATGTGTTTTACTACGGATGTTAAATTTCTGTTTTGAATTGTATTACTATGAACATTTGTAGAGAGAAATTGTTCCTGTCTGTTTATTTTGAGTGCGTTATGGCGCTTTTTAGAGGGGCAGATTCTGAACAATTGGTTGTTAGTAACATTTTTTATACATGCTTATTCTCTCATTGGAAATTATTATTTTTGCACGACCGCATAATAAGTATAATTGATGAAATTATTAAAATTTATAGTAAGGCGTCTGGTCGATAAAATTTATTGCCCAGGCGCCAATAAATGTAGAGAGCAACAGGACAAGTTTTGTTCCCAATATGAGGATGAAAATCTTTATCGGAAATGGGGTAAAAAGAGTTGCAAAGGGATGAAAGAGGAGCGTTGTCTAAGTATGAAAAATACTGGAGTAACGACTTCTGATTCTGTATTTCAGGATCATCCTGTAACTGTTTTTCAATTATTGCCCATGGCGATGAAAGAAAGTCTTTCGTCAACATTAGTATATAGTGTTTCGTCGAATGGATATGCTGAAAATAAAGATTTCGGTTTTGGCAGTTGTTCTGCGAAGACGAATATTTTTGAGGAGTATTGTTTTGGAAACAGTGATTTTCGTATGAATGGTTTTACCGGTCATGGAAATCAGATTTTCATTGAATCGAAAAGAGAAAAAGAAACGCTCCTACCTTATTATATATATAGCGGTGAAAAGATAGTTGAAAAAAATGCAGACAGTGATTTTCGTATGAATGGTTTTACCGGTCATGGAAATCGGATTTTCATTGAATCGAAAAGAGAAAAAACAGCGTTCCTACCTTATTATATATATAGCGATGAAAAGATGTTTGAAAAAAATGCAGACATTGATTTTCGTCCGAATGATTTTACCGGAAAGGGCAATCAAATTTCCGTTGAATCGAAAAGAGAAAAAACAGCGTCTCTACCTTATTATATATATAGCGGTAAAAAGATGCTTGAAAAAAATGCAGACAGTGATTTTCGTCTGAATGATTTTATCGGGAATGCCAATCAAATTTCCGTTGAATCGAAAAAAGAAAAAGATGTGCCTCTACCTTATTATATATATAGCGGTAAAAAGATAGTTGAAAAAAATGCAGACGCCGATTTTCGTCTGAATGATTTTACCGGTAAGGGCAATCAAATTTTCATCGAATCGAAAAAAGAAAAAACAGCGCCTCTACCTTATTATATGTATAGCGGTAAAAAGATAGTTGAAAAAAATGCAGACGCCGACTTTCGTCTGAATGATTTTACCGGCGATGGAAATCAAATTTTCATCGAAGCGAAAAGCGAAAAAGAAACCTTCCTACCTTATTATATATATAGCAGTAAAAATATGCTTGAAAAAAATACCGATATTTATTCCAACAATTTTTCAGTCGCTAAAAGAGGGCGACTGTTGGATTTTATGGGAGAATGTTCAACTGTAAATGTTGTAAAATCGGAAATCGTAGAGACAAAAACAATGTCAAAGGGCGATTCGGTATCGGAAACAAAAAGTTTTTGTACAGAGAAGACGAGGGAGAGATTTGAAAATCTTACGAAGGTTGAGAAATGGAATGTATCAGATAGTTCGGAGAAAATGAAGTTTTTGCACGATTTTGGTTTAACGGAAAATGAGGAAGATAAGTTTGTTTTTTTGCCTTGCTCTGTTTTTACAGGGGGTATATATAATAAGGAAGAGATTTCCTTTACATTAAAATTGGATGATCCAAAGGAAAGTAATAGAAAAAATAAAGATGTTGAAGAATACAATAGGATGCAACGGACAACGTTACACATTATTAAATATTAATTATAAATTGAAAGTAAAGCAAGTAAAAATGAAAGGTTTGTATATTTTATGTAAAAAAGCAAAAGGAATAATGACCCTTTGCTTATGTATAGCAGGATTCTTTGCCGCATGTCCTGAAACGGGAAAAGCGCAAGGAGGAATAGAGGTTTTTAATTATGTATCTAAAACAGCAGGTCAGGTAACTGCCTCTCAAACTGGTCTTAAAGTATTTCCAAATCGGGAGATAGAATATGTTTTGGAGGTTCGCAATCTATCAACGTCAGGTGAAGCATTTTCCTCCGGTGTTGTAGAGGTGAAGATACCCTATTATGCTAATTTTTATCAAGCGGAGGCTGCTTATTTTCAGTTGGCAGCCGGTACGGATCCTGTATATAACCCGGTAACACGTCTTATAACATGGAATCTTTCTTCCATTCCAGCGCCGACGACGACTGACAGTTTATTTGCTACACTTACATATACGTTAGTCTCTTCGCAGGATTGTTATGCGCTGAAAGCAACTTGTGTGAAAGAGATTACAGTTACAGGAAAATTTCAAGGGTCGGGAACCAGCAGTTCAGGGGTTCCGTTTAAATATGGCGAACGTACGCCGCTGGTATCTCCAACTCTTACTCCGACGGTGGTTACACTTGACGCTGCCAGTTTTATTAGCTCTTATTGTGACGCTAACGGTTTTGATTATAGAGAATACGTATATCTCGAAGAGGCGGGTGCAACAATACCTGTTTCCGACATAAACGCCGACTTTCCGCTTGGGGCAAAATTTTATGATACGATTAATACAACTACGGGAGCGAATGATATAGCGGGGGCAATAGAATATACACCATCAAATGGATTCCCAAAATCACCGCCGGAAAAGTCGTCTTATTTTGCGTGGTCTGCCAACAATTGCTGGCAAAAGTTTTATATCAATGTCCTGGATACGTCGGATATTGTCTTTTGTGCACATGAGACGCTGGACAAAGCAAGGGCTTGGTCGGATGACTGGGATGCTTTAGACGTCGGTAAGTGGTATTTGGGAACAGAAAGCAATTTGAAGTCAGAAGAAATAGCCAACCTTTCTACAAGAG
>JAISDH010000488.1 GCA_031264975.1 Bacteroidales bacterium | reverse complement strand
GAATTTTGTTACAGCGCTTCATTTGAAGAGATAGAGAAAAAAGATTTTTCGTTGGTACCCAGTAAATACATTGAATTTGTAAACCGCGATGAAAATGTTGATTTCGACGAAAAAATGCGAACGCTACAAAATCAAATGGCCGATTTATTGAAAACCGAAGAACAATCGAAACAAGAATTACTAAGCGTTTTTAAAGAGTTGGGTTATGAAATCAAACTATAAACGCATAGGAGATTACATTCGTTTGGTGGACGAACGCAATACAGGGCTGAAAGTAACCGACCTGTTAGGGCTGACTATTGCCAAGACATTTATCCCATCGGTGGCAAACATTATTGGCGCCGATATGGAAAACTATAAAATTATTCGTCGAAATCAATTTGCATGCAGTACCATGCAGGTGCGGCGTGACGGAAAAATGCCGGTGGCTTTGCTTGCCGATACCGATGAAGCCATAATTTCACAAGCCTATCCTGTATTTGAAGTTGCCGACAAAAAACAATTGCTGCCTGAATACCTGATGATGTGGTTTTCGCGCAAGGAGTTCGACCGCGAAGCCTGTTTCTATGCCATTGGAGGTGTACGTGGTAGTTTAGAATGGAGCGACTTTTGCGACATGCGCCTGCCTGTTCCTCCCATTGAAAAGCAACGTGAAATTGTAGCCGAATATCATGCAGTACAAAAACGCATAAACCTGAACAACCAAATCATACAAACCCTCGAAGCCACCGCCCAAGCAATTTACAAGCAATGGTTTGTTGATTTTGAATTTCCCAATGCCGAAGGAAAACCTTACAAAAGCAATGGAGGCGAAATGGTGGAAAGTGAAATGGGCAAAGTGCCAAAAGGGTGGAGAGTGGTTCCCCTAAAATCTATTTGTTCAAAAATTGGCAGTGGTGCAACCCCCAAAGGAGGAAAAGAAAGTTATTATGATTCAGGAATTTCCTTAATAAGAAGCACTAATGTTTATGATTACTTATTTTCATTAGAAGATTTGGCGTTTATTGATGAAAAACAGGCAAAAGCATTGAATGTGGTTACGGTACAAGAAAAAGATATTTTGATTAATATCACAGGGGTTTCTGTTGCTCGCTGTTGTATGGTGCCAAAATTTGTATTACCTGCAAGAGTTAATCAGCATGTAATGATTATTCGTGCAAATGAGCATGATAATTTCCCATATTATTTGCTTTGCACATTGTGTTTTGCAGAGAATAAAGCCAAATTACTTGGTATCAGTCAATCTGGCTCAACAAGAGAAGCAATAACAAAATCAGAAATAGAAAATTTTCTTATTGTTGCACCAAATAAAGATATTGTTGGGTCATTTGAAAAAAGAGCAACTAGGATATTTGAGCAGATGGAAACACAAGTTTTACTTAATAATAAACTTGACAATTTGCAAGATTTGTTGTTGTCGAAGATGGCGAAAGAAGAATAATTAAAATACAAATGATATGATTTTTAATATTTATTACATTAATTTCCCAAAAGTATATGAAATTAAAATGATGTTGAGCAATATCATCAATACTGCAAAAGAAGTAACTCAGGGAAACAGCAAGGAGAATGAGGATGAAATTAAGGCAAAATTTGGATTTAAAATTTTTGATTTTTTTAATACCGGAATAGAAGGGGGAAGTAAATCAAAGGGAATCGACTCTAAAAAAGTATTAGAAACTTTTGAAATAAAAACTACGAAGTCAATAATTTTAAACGACGTTGTGGAGAAAAGTAAATTTATTAATTCGTTTGAAAAGTTACAAGAAGGAGAACTGATAATGATAAATAATGTCAATTTATCCTTAGAAAATGAAGCTGAATTGAGAACTATCAAACTCTTTAATAGTGGGGCATTTAAAGATATGGCAGTTCCTGGTACAAATGGTGTTGATTTTACAAACCTATTTAATTCTATGTTTAAAGACTATGCATATAAAATAAAGGGCATTATCAGTGATAATGTCAAAGATGAAATATTAATAAAAATACCAATAACATTTGAAAATGAATTTGAAAGCTCATATAGTGTAGATGATTTATTTGTAGGAAGTGTTACAGTAGTAGGGCTTTATAAAGGGAAAATAAAAATAGAAGAATTAAAGAACTCTTTTCAGTTTTTTGCAGAAATCGGAAGTTTACAAAATCATTATCTACCACAATCGGAAGATGATGAAATACAAGAAAGTCAATATAAACAGCCTTCTAAAGGACAAGATTATAATTTCTTTATAAGCTCAGGTGATGGTAAGGATTATCACTATATAGATTTGCTAGCAATTGTCCAAACAATAAATATTCCTCAGAAATGAACACAAAACGAGAGTTGATATTTATAGAAAGAGACGCTTTCTATGAATATAAGAGACTGAAAAAAAATGAGGGATATACTATTGAGAGTGTTGGATATTATCTTTTTAATATTTCTGATGATACAATATTTAAAGAGTTTGATTATACAACTCAAATCGTTGATATATCTGGTCTTGCCAGTGGATATAAAGAAGTACAATTAATTGACGAACAAGTTATAGGAAAATTTCATGATTATGAAACAATATTTATAGCAGATAAAAGACATGAAGAAATCCTTCGATACGAATTAAGGTATTGTTTTGAGGATTTTAAGAATGATGATTTTACAATAGCGAAACTCGAAAGGAAAGAACACATTGTAACAAAACATAAAAAGATTACAGATCTAGATGAAAATGAGTTGGCTACATTTATTCAAGACTTTAGAAAACGATTATATGGGCATGAGAAATTCAAGGATGATTTTACAAAACTTGTGAAAAATTTTAGAGTGTTTAATAAACTTGGAGAACACAAAATTTTATCCCTGTTCTTAATGGGAGAATCAGGAGTCGGAAAAACGGAGGTTGCAAGAACACTATACGAATGTTTCGGTGGACAAAAGAAACTAGCAAAAGTTAATTTTGGGAATTATAGCAGCGAATTTTCTCTGAGTTCATTAATTGGAAGCGCTAGGGGGTACATTGGGAGTGATGATGGCGAGATATTTATTAGAGTGAGGGATACAGATATTGGGGTTATATTAATAGATGAATTTGAAAAATCGAATATTACTCTTTTTAACTATTTCTTGGACGTATTAGAAAATGGAAAGATTGTTAGCTCTCTCGCTGATGAAATTGATTTGAATGGATTCATAATTGTTTTTACTTCAAATATAAGCAAAGAAAATTTTACAAATAAGATTTCGCCAGAGCTGCGTTCAAGGTTTGATTACAAAGGGTTGTTTACACTTTTATACAATAAAGATAAGCGAAAATTTGTGGAATTTAGAGTGAAAAGTATTATTAATAAGTTCAATATAGAATTTGAAAATAAATTAGATGAAAATTTATATAAATACTTCATATCTGAAATTAATGTAGCGAAATACAATAATATGAGAGATTTGAACAAAAAGATCAAAAGAGTATTTGTGGAATATGTTTCTCGCTCGCACGATGTTGATAACGAAAATAAAAATACATTTTCTTTCTTGAAGAAATTAGTTAAAAGTATAAAATAAATTTACAAGTAAATATAGTCATAACTATGTCCGAATCCAACATCATACTCTACACAACCCCCAACGGTCAGGTAAGCATTCAGGAGCAGTACGAAAGCAGTAGTTTTTGGCTAACCCAAAAGCAAATGGGCGAATTGTTTGGCGTAGAAAGTCATACAATAATCTATCACTTGAAAGAGATCTATCAAAGTGTTAAATTGCAGCCGGATGCAACTACTCGAAAAATCCGAGTAGTTCAAAACGAAGGCAAACAAGAAATAAAACGCATACAAGGCAAACAAGAATACTCATGAAATTCACCGAAGAAAAATTAGAACGTGTCTTTACAGAACTTCTCGAGCAAGAGGGTTATACACATTGTTTGGGTGCCACCATTGTTCGGCCTGTTGATGAAGTATTAATAGAAGACGACTTGCGCCGTTTTTTGCTCACGCAATACCAAAGCGAAGGCATTACCGAAACGGAAGTACAAACCATTA
>JAISDH010000479.1 GCA_031264975.1 Bacteroidales bacterium | reverse complement strand
CCGCCACTTTCCCCGTCTCCGGCAAAGATATGTTTGGCATATTTCAAATGCAATAACGTCCACAATTGAGCATTGCCTCGTAAAATAACATTACCGCCTCTTCCTCCGTCTCCTCCGTCAGGACCTCCTTTTGGAGTTAGAGCGCTTCGAGCCAAATGAGCCGAACCACTCCCTCCTTTTCCCGAACGGAAAAAAATCTTTACATAATCAATAAAATTCTCATTACTCATCTAAAAGGGGTTTTATATTCTACGCGTTTTCTTTAATGAACGAAGCAATATTTCATCTAACTGAGCAGCTACTTCTTTTGGCGTTCCGGTACCATTTACCCGAACAAGTTTGTTTTGCTTTTTAAAATACTTAACTACTGCATTTATCTTTGTCTCAAATTCTTCCATTCGACCTATTATCAAATCGGTATTTTTGTCGTAGGGTCTTCCTTCATCTGTTTGCGACCTCCGCGACAAACGTTTAAAACACTCCAACATGGGAACGTCCAAATAAACAACCAAAGAAACCGATGTATTTAACCGGCGAAGCATCCCTTCCAAAATATACGTTTGCACCAGTGTACGAGGAAATCCTTTAAAAATAAATCCTCTATTTCCGTGTATTCCGGATATTTCCGTTTCTACCATTTTGATAATGGTTTCATCTGCCACGCTGATTCCGTTTTCATAAAGCGTCTTGATACTTTTGCCTATCTCTGTCTTTTCTTCTATTTCATTCAACAATAAGCCTCCTGTAGAAATATAATGGAAGTTATGTTTTTTTGCAAACATTTCTCCTTGCGTTCCTTTTCCTGAGCCGGGACGACCAATCAATACCACATTTTGAGACGATTCCTTTACAACGCTATCTATTATATTTTCTACTTTTTCAAAGACTTTTTCTGTTGTTCCACGTCCGTCAATAGAAAAGTACATTCCCCTGCTTTCGTAAAATTCAACAACCGGCAATGTTTTTACCGCATATTCTTTAAACCGTTCCAAAATAACATGTTCAGCATCGTCCGCTCTACCTTGTATGGTTGCCCTTTCCAATAGCCTTCTTGTTAGTTCTTCCTGATGCACATCCAGACTAATCATACAAGTTAAAGAGGTATTTAACTTCAACAGCAATCCTTCCAATATATAGGATTGAACCAAAGTGCGTGGAAATCCGTCAAAAAGAAAACCATTAGCGTCGCTGTTTGCGGTTAAATGCTCTTCCAGCAATTGAACAACCAATTCATCAGGAACAAGTTGTCCCTTTTCTATCAAATCTCTGGCAGTTATTCCTAATGAGGTCTGTCTTAAAATTTGATCTCGCAACATATCTCCCGTAGAGATATATTCTAATTCGTATTTTTCCAGCAATAGCTTGGATTGTGTTCCTTTACCTGAACCCGGCGGACCAAAGAGTGCAATATTCAACATATTATTGATTCAATTTAACTGTGTTACAAAAGTCCACAAAGATACAATAAAAAAATAAAAGTTTCCTATATAGAATAGAAAACTTTTATATCTAATGAAAAACATCATTTTTTTCTTTACTCAGCCACTACATCTACTGTAAATTCTGCACAGACTTCCTTTTGTAAGGGAACAGTAATTTTATATTGACCTAATTCCTTGATATGCTTATTTCCAATATTGATTTTTCTACGGTCTATCTCTATATTAAACTGGTCTTTTAATGCATCTGCGATGTGGATATTGGTTACCGAGCCGTACACGGTACCTTCTTCCGACGATTTCACCTTCACCTTAACTGTAATGTTATTTAATTTGCTTACAATTGCTTCGGCGTCGCTTTTTAAATGTTCCAACTTTCGACTACGTTGTTTTATTGTTTCCGACAAAACTTTCCGATTCGATTCCGTAGCAAGAATAGCCAAACGTTTGGGAAATAAATAATTTCTTGCATATCCGTTTTTCACGGATACAATATCATTTTCAAATCCCAGATTTAATACATCCTCTTTTAATATTACATCCATAATCTGTTTCTCCTTTATTTAGTTTCTTTTAAATTATCGCCTATATATGGCATGATTGCAATATGTCGAGCTCTTTTAATTGCTTGGGCAACCTTTTTTTGATATTTTGAAGAGGTTCCTGTTAATCGTCTTGGTAAAATTTTTCCCTGGTCATTTACGAAACGGAATAAATATTGAGGGTCTTTATAATCAATATATTTTATGCCAAGTTTTTTAAACCTGCAATATTTCTTTTTCCTAACGTCAACCGTGATAGGCGTCAAATACCTTATATCTGAATTTGTTTGTGCCATGTTCTTTATTTTTCTTCGTTATTTTTATTATTTTTCAATTCACGACGCTTTTTACTATACTCAATAGCATGTTTATCCAATGCTACCGTTAAAAAACGAATGATTCTTTCATCTCGTTTAAGTTGAATTTCAAATTCTTTGATAAATTGACCTTCTGCTTTAAACTCAAACACATGATAAAATCCTGAAGATTTCTTCATAATAGGGTATGCTAATTTTCTCATGCCCCAATTTTCCTGATGGATAATTTCACATCCCTTGTCAAGCATAAATTGCTCGAACTTGTTTACCGTTTCCTTCATCTGTTCTTCAGACAAAACGGGAGTTATAATGAAAACGGCTTCGTATTGATTCATCATATTACTGATACTGTTTAATTTAATTGTTTAATGAATTGATTCTAAATCCAGGTTGCAAAAGTACACTTTTTTTCAATACAAAGGTTCTTTCGGTTTAATTTTTTGAAGTATTATGAGAAAAAGCCAACAATCCGGTAGAGGCTAAAGTTTTCACTTCCTGATTCCGACAGCGCTTTATCTGAAATTTTCTCCAAAAAATTTAGTGGACAAAATATAATTTTTTGTCCACTTGTTTACTCGTTCCTTTGTTTGGGTAGCTTTGTTCGAGGCGAAAAATTTTTCGCCCCGACTTATCTACTCGTTTACTTTAGCTGCATACCTTCTACGCCTATATTTTTCAAATTTTCATTTATAAGTTCCCGTAGAGAGGTAATAACTTCCGGATTCTGCATAGAAACTCCGTCCAATACTTCATTAATGGAATCTGTATCAAAAACAAATTCCTTTCCATCTTTTTTATGTCTGTAAATAAAGTGAAGATTTAGATTAGAGGAAGCCGTCAGAACAATAGCTCCAGCAATATCTCCCAATACGGGTCTATCAATATGTTTATGCGAAAAAGTTGCCTGTACAGTTGTCCCTTCGCCCACTTTAGAGTCTAAGAGGATGCTTCCGCCTGCTTTTTCCGCATTTTGTTTTAACAATGGCAACCCAAGTCCTACTTTTCTAACTCTTCTTGTCGTGAAGAAGGGGTCAATTACTTTTAGCATTATCGCTTCTTCCATACCCGAACCGTTATCTACAAAAACCAAACGATAAATATCGTTAACCGTATCTTCAATTATATCTACTTCAATACGTCTTGCTTTTGCTCGTATTGAATTTTGAAGTATATCCATTACATGTGAAGAAATGTCTTTCATCTTAATTTATATTTTGTGCAAAGATACATAAAATTTTTTAATTTGCATACAAAAAATACCTGTAAAGAGCAAATAATTATCCGCTCCCTACTCTCGCAAACTGTCGGAGACGTCTTCGTAAGCGTACAGTTATTGCAAAAAATCTTTGCCAAATATTTGTAAACGTACAATTTTCTCCTGACTTCGACAGAAACAACAAACACGCAGACGATGCAGATTTGTGAGATTTTCACAGACAATTTGCGTTCATCTTTTTAATCTGCGTCATCTGACTAAAAAACAAAAAAATACTCCACAAAATTACACGGCGTATGGTGGTATAGATTAAAGTACTATTTTTTTGCCATATTAAAGACCTAATTGAAAAAGGCATTTTGCAGCAAGAAAAAAAAAGAGGATGAAGTATCAATTACATTTTACTGTTTTTGTAACTTCTTCTTTTGCCAAGAAATTGTGAATAAAATTTTATTTGAGAATGGTTTACATATTAGAAAAAAAGTGTACTTTTGCACATAGTATAAGAATTGGGTGCAAAACTAATCCGGACGTTACCAAGAACAGCAAAAGTGTGAAAACGTCGATAAATTTTGTTACCAACGTAAAACAGAAACAAAATGGAAGTAACAAAACAAATACTTTTCGGAAATATTGATTTTCAAACATTATCACAAAATCCTGACTTCAAAGAAGACTCTGTGCGCGAGGTAATTATCCTACCTATTCTCAAAGCATTGGGCTA
>JAISDH010000473.1 GCA_031264975.1 Bacteroidales bacterium | reverse complement strand
CTGGGCCTCGTACTGCTCCTGAACCCGGACATCTTCCCCCCCGAAACAGCCATCGGAGGAATGCTCTTTATCACCGCCTGGTGGGGAATATGGCACATCATCTCCGGCCTCGGCCTGTCCTTCTACTGGGCACGAAAACCTTTGACAGTTGAAATTTGAAAGTTTTTTCTGCAAAACGAAGCATCCCGACATTCCGTCGGAATGTTGAATTATATTGTGCTAAACCTTCTGTTTTTCGTAATGGGACACCTCAAATAAGTTACAATGGAGACGAAATGAAAAGTAATAATAACAGTGTATCATCTGCATTTCAAAGATGAGTCGGTACTAAAACATAACTTTTATATTAGCAGTATTTCGGCAATTTACAAGGTATTTCCCAAACAACTGATAGGAATACAGGCATCAAGTTTATACAATTACAATTTGGACGAAAACACCAATTCAACGTATGAAAATACCAAATGTATTATCCGCAAAGACGTTTTGATTTCAAAAAAGCAGGGGGAATAGTGAATAATCTCCTAAAAATCACTATCTTTGTCCCCGAATTATTAAACAATAAAATATGCAAAAATAAAAACATAAAAAATTGATATAAAGTAATTTGAACTTACAGCGATTATTCTCACTTTGTTGAAATCTCGTAAATTTCCCCAGAGAATATGCGCGAAGGTTCACGCTCAAAAGGCGTGGACTGTCGTGTTTATTTAGGGGAAAGGTATTTACGAGAGCCTGACAAAGTAAATAAACGTTTATAACGACAGTTTCACGCTTTTTTTATGGCAGGAAAAAAACATATAGAAATAGAAAAAATAGTGCGGCAACAACTTGAATCCGAAAGAAGAACGGTAAAGTGGTTATGCAAAGAAATGAACTGGCAACGACCCAAATGGTATCGCTTTCAGCTTGACGGACTGATAGAAGTTCATGATTTGCAGCGTATCTCTGTCCTTCTGAACCATAACTTTTTTCAATATTATTCCCTCCAATTTGAACATCTTACAGAAAAGTGTATCAAAATAGACACACAAGTGTAACAAATAGAATACATGCTTATTTCTGACAATCAGGTTATTAACAGTACCTTTATGCCCTAAAATTTAGAATATGCCACTCATAGACGTAGTAAAATGTGAAGTAAACGACAAGGAATTTGTATATAAATTCCCGTCTGACGACCTGAAGTTGGGAACGCAATTGGTTGTGTATCCCGCGCAAACGGCTTTCTTCTTGAAAGGAGGCCGAATTTTTGATGCTTTCGAGTCAGGGACGCATACCCTGAAATCGGAAAATATTCCGCTGCTTAATAAATTGATTAATCTGCCGTTTGGCTCTGAGTCGCCTTTCAAAGCAGAAGTGTGGTTTATCAATCAGATTTCAAAGTTGGATATAAAATGGGGAACACCCACAGCCATTCAGTTGGAAGACCCGCGTTATAATGTGATTGTTCCCGTGAGGGCTTTCGGGCAGTACGGCATTCGCATTAAAGAGCCGCGACAATTTCTCGAAACGCTGATTAGCAATATGACCTCGTTTACTGCCGAAAAAATTGAGCAATATTTCAAAGGCAAGGTTTTGCAGCAGTTGAGTGCGTTGATTGCACAGAATATTTCGCAAAAGAATATTTCCATTCTTGACATTAACGCCCACTTGATTTATATGTCGGAATATTGTAACACGCAATTAAACAATACTTTCAACCGTTATGGCATTGAATTGATTGAATTTTCGTTTATCTCAATCAACGTGCCGCCCGACGACCCAAGTATCGTCAAACTCAAAGAGGCAAAAGATATTGCGGCACGAATGAAAATAGCCGGCAGAGACGTGTATCAAATGGAACGCAGTTTTGATGTGATGGAACACGCTGCCAAAAACGAAGGTGGTGGGATGGTGAATCTCGGCGCCGGACTTGGCGCTGGTATGGGCGTAGGTGCGCAAATGGGCGCGATGTTCACACAAACGCTGAATACAGCCCCCGTTGCTCCGCCACCACTGCCAATTCAGCAAGATCCGTCTTATTTTCTCTACCTGAACAATCAGCAACAGGGAAGTTTCAACTTTGCAACGGTTGTCAATCTTATTCAGCAGGGACAGGTAAAACCCGACACACTGGCGTGGAAAAACGGCATGCCAAATTGGATAAAAATATCTCAATTACAGGAGTTTAATAATTATTTCAGCGGACAAACACCTCCACCGATACCACCAATTTTATAAAACAGAAAACAGAAAATATGAAGAATATAACATTAATTACAGGAATCATTTTGCTTGTAGCTAACTTGCTGTTTGGCAGTATTATAAGCGCGTATCCAATGTTCAATATGTTATTGAACTGCGGAGTGATAACAGCAACAACGGCTTTGCTTTTCGCTCTCAGCTCTATCACACTTAAAGACGGTTTCCGAATTTCGCTGACTTTTTTGTTCGGCATTCTCGGATTCGTGGAGTTCATTCTCGGTTTGCTTGCTCCTCAACAGTACAAAGACAACGGGTATCTGATTTTCATTGTGCTTGTTGTGGCTTTCGAGGCGATAGTTTTGGGAGTAACGCATATTGTTTCAAAGAATGTTAAATAATTGGATTATAAAATAATATGCCTAATCAAAGTTTAATTTGCCCCAGTTGCGGGGCGACAACAACAAACACGCAAATATGTGATTTTTGCGGCAACAAAATCCCGGCAATCAGTATGACTGGTAATAACAGCCTTGTTAAAGTCAGTGAAGCGGATATGGCAAATGCCTATTTTTCAGCATATAATTATGTTAAGAGCCGTCTAAAATCGCCTGCGTCATCACAATTCCCTTCGTACAATTCAGGTTTTGTTTCCCACATTAGCGGAAACAACTTTGAAATCAGCACCTATTATGATGCTCAAAACAGTTTCGGGGCAATGTTGCGTGGCACTTTCAAAACCATAATGTACAAAGATGGTAATAATTGGTTTTGTAACTATTGCGAACTTGATGAAGAAGTTATACTTGATCAGCGGTATCGTTCAGCAATGTCAGTGATCGACAGCAATGGTTTTATATTTCCCGAATTAGACGCTTTCCTAAGAAGAAACGTTGAGAGGCAAAAAACAGGATTTGAGGCTGAGACAAAGATTGGCTACGGTAGCAAAAATATGATCATTCAGGCAGTTCCGTCTAACAGGTATAATGCATTTTCGCATTCATCGCCCCCTTGTTTGTTAATTTGTCTTCATCTTAACGAGCGACCGGACTTAATGAACAAATTTCAAAAAATGCCTGTATCCTCATTCTTTTCGGCTGTTTCCATTATTGTTTACGATGGGCAATATGAATATGAGATAGCAGGAAGTGAATGCTATGCCATTGATTGTGGTGACGACCACAAAGGAGCAGCAGAGTTAATTTCTTACATCCTTATTCAATTATATGGAGTAAGCAAACAGGAACAGATACTTTTGGCAAACGATTGGGAACCCAATGAAAAAAAAGCAGCTACGGACAAACAATCGTGGCATGAATCAAATCGGAACAACTTTGAGGCAGCGGATTTCTCGGTGGTAAAACAAAAGATAAACAGTATAAGCGGAGATAAGTTGCAGCCAGTATTCAATGCCTCGTTTCGTAATCCTACCAATATGCTGATATTAGCCATATTTAACTTGGAGAGATTTTGGCTTGGAAGTACGTTCATGGGCCTTTTAAAATTAGCGTTGTGTTTTTTTTGGGGACTTGGCCTCATTTGGTGGTTCATTGACCTGATTACCGTCAAGAAAAGAACGTATAAATACAATATTCAGAAGTTTTCAAAAATAGTTTCAAGTTTGTAAAATATGGAAAATCAATTTACGATTTGCCCCGGTTGCGGAGCACAAATCACTAATTCGCACAAGTGCGAGTTTTGCGGTATGAGTTTTGGTAATGACGAGCCAGACACAGATTCTCATTATTCCACCCCAGAACCCGAAGAAGAGGTACTCGAACCCGTAAATCCCAAAGTTGACGCATATTTGAATAGCGCAAGGCAGGGAAAGCCCAAAACAGGCTTTATTCTCGGCTTAATCTCGCTGTTTACCGCATGGATTCCAGTTTTTGGACTTCCCTTGCCGATAATCGGGCTTGTGAAGTCTAACAGTGAACTCAAAAACGGCAAAAACAGTTCGTCGTCTGCGGGAAAAATAATGTCCATTATCGGGATAATCATTGGAATTATAATGACAATCGTTATGATTGTTGATATTGCCAATGATGAGAAAACTGCAGAAACGGATGCTACGGCGGTGGAAGACGTGGTTACAGAAGCCCCTGCGGAAGAAGCAGAGACTGTTGCAGAAGAAATTGAATATACTGCCAGTTCCTATTTTGCCACAACCAAAGCGTACTTTTATAACGATGTTTTTGAACACAGTATCACGAAAAAATATATGGTTGAAGGTGATATTATTCAAATTCAGAACACTCAAAACGGTTTTGGTTATGGTATTTTTACTAATGAAAAAGGGGTAAAAACAAACGGATGGCTAAAAATGAGCGACCTGAAGTCGAATACCATTTGCGGAAATTGGGAATCTGAAAAAGAAGATGATTTCGGTTATCATTTTCCAGGTTTACGATTAGAAAAAGACGGCACAGCAACTTATCAGACTTCTGACGATGGTGTTTATTGCGGGACGTATGATTTTAATGGCAATAACGTGATATTTACAGGCAAATTCTGTGGCGACAATGCTGACGGTACAGAACCAAGCGAAAAATTTACTTTCAATGTCAGAGGCAATACTTTGGTTGATAAATATGGTAATGCTTTAATCAGAGAATCAATCACAACAACCGAATAAATAGCACAAGACTCCAATTTGAATAACAAAATCACAGCAAAATCTAAAAAAAACGGATTTTGCTGTTTTTAATTTTATTTTTCAGGCACTTTTTAGTAATTGATAATCAGATATATTACTTTCTACAAGCACAAATGAGAAGACAAAACGGACTCCTGCAACAGACAAAATTGCCTGAATTATGTGCGCATAATTTGCAAAACGAAGCATCCCGACGGGATGCCGGGATGCTTCGTTATATTTGACTGCGCACTTATTACAGTTTCCTGATTTTGATGTTCCGGAACCAGCAGTTATAGCCGTGATCCTGCAGGCCTATATAGCCTTCTTTTGCCGGGCCTTCCTTGAAGCCGGGCCAGTCTTTGAATTTACT
>JAISDH010000468.1 GCA_031264975.1 Bacteroidales bacterium | reverse complement strand
GCTGAAAACGAACTCACCGACGACCCGCGCTGGCGGGGCTACGATGTGCCGCCTAAAAGCAACGCTAATTATGGATGGATTTTGAATATGGTTTCCAAACTTTCGGAAAACGGCGTTGCTGGATTTATCTTGGCGAATGGGGCGTTGAGTGGCGGCGGCGATGAATATAAAATACGAAGAAAGCTGATTGAGAACAATTTGGTGGAAGCTATTGTAGTATTGCCAAGAGATTTATTCTATACAACTGATATAAGTGTTACACTTTGGATACTGAATAAAAATAAGAAAGCGCATACCTCGACTGTAGCCGAAGAAACACGCCGTTATCGTAATCGCACAGGGGAAGTATTGTTCATGGATTTAAGAAAATGGGGAACGGAATATGAGAAACAATATATCGAACTTACCTCTGACGAAATAGCCCAAATAGCCCAAAATTACCATAACTGGCAGCAAGAAGATTGCAAAACGACCTATAAGGATGTGGCAGAATATTGCTATTCGGCAAATTCGGAAGAAATACGAACGAATGATTTTTCATTAGTACCAAGTAAGTATATCAAGTTTATAGACCGTGACAGCGAAATTGATTTTGATAAAGAGATGAAGCGTATCCAAAAGGATTTTAAAGCGCTTCTGGAAGAAGAAAAGCTTTCGCAGGAACAACTGATTAACGCTTTTAAAACATTGGGATATGAGTTATAAGCGTATTGGCAATTACATACAATTGGTGGATAACCGCAATAAAGATTTAGAGGTATCAATCTTATTGGGTGTTAGCATTCAAAAGAAGTTTATTGCTTCAATTGCCAATATCTCAAAGACTGATATGTCAGTTTACAGAATCGTTAAGAAAAATCAATTTGCATACAGTCCTGTCACATCAAGAAACGGAGAGAAGCTAACCATTGCTCTTTTGAAAGATGTTGATGAAGCAATTCTTTCGCCTGCATATCAGGTATTTGAAGTAAATAACGAAAACGAATTAGTGCCAGAATATTTATTTGCGTGGTTTAATCGCTCTGAATTTGACCGCTATGCAAGGTTTCATTCTTGGGGAAGTGCGAGAGAAACGTTTGATTGGGAGACATTGTGTGATATAGAAATCCCGATTCCGCATATTGATGAGCAAAGAAAATATGTAGCACTTTATAATGGAATACTCGCTAATCAAAAAGTTT
This sequence comes from Bacteroidales bacterium, assembly GCA_031264975.1. GTDB lineage: Bacteria > Bacteroidota > Bacteroidia > Bacteroidales > WCHB1-69 > JAIROC01. The sequence continues at coordinate 3,575 of JAISDH010000468.1, read as the reverse complement.
ATGAAAGTAGCTTAGCCGATTTGCAATTGATTTGCGATACCTATATTGAAAACTTGATTAAAACAGAAAAACTAAAAATACTTGGAGAATATATAGAACAATCGGAAGAACGAAATACAGATTTGAAAAATGAAAATCTTCTTGGAATTAGTGTGAACAAAGTTTTTATGGAAACCAAATCCCAAAAAGAAAGACTTGATTTATCAAATTACAAAGTAGTTTATCCAAGGGAATTTGGCTATGTTTCTGTTACCTCAAGAAATGGAGAAAAAATCTCAATTGCTTTGCTTAATGGAGAAACGGGAATAGTTTCAAGCACTTATACGGTTTTCAGAATTAAGGATTATTCGGAGATACTTCCCGAATATTTATTCTTATGGTTTTCCCGTCCGGAATTTGACCGTTATGCCAGATTTCATTCCTGGGGAAGTGCAAGAGAAACATTTGACTGGGCTGATATGTGTAATGTGAAATTGCCAATTCCTGACATAAAAGTTCAGGAAGCCATTGTAACCATTTACCACACCTTGGAAACCCGTAAACGGATCAATGAGCAGTTAAAAAATAGCATAAAACCATTGTGCCCGGTGTTGATGAGAGGAGTTGCTGAGAATTTAAAAGAATTATTGTTGTCAAAGATAGTGAAATAGAAAATTTAATATGTTACATAAAAATAGTTATCTTTGCAAAGTGTTAAATAATTGCAAATTAAAATGGTTTAATAAAATAAATAGAATATGCCAAATGTATCACAAATAGAAGTTAGCAAGTTAAGTTTGGACTTGAATAATTTCAGAACCGTGCCTCAGAAAAACGAGGTTGATGCTATTAACGCAATGATATCCATAAAGCCAGATCGGTTCTATGCTGTGATGGAAAGTTTAATGGACGATGGATACTGGTCAACCGAAAATATTATTGTTTTGAATGATGGAAAGAGCAATGTTGTAAAAGAAGGGAATCGGAGGATTGCTGCCATGAAATTAATTCATGGACTTCATAAATCAGATTCTTTTGGTTTGCCTGAGTCTATTATTGATAAAATTAACGAAATTAATAAAGTTGATTCCAATTGGAAATTAGAAAATCATACAGTTCCTTGTGCAGTGTACTCATTACAAGAGAATAATATGGTTGATAAGGTTATTACAGTAATTCACGGAAAAGGAGAAAAGGCAAGCAGAGATCCGTGGAACTCTGTGGCAAAAGCTAGACATAACAGGGATAGAGGAGCAAATGAATATGGATTGGATTTATTGGAGAAATATTTGAATGTAGGGCGAAATATAAGCAAACAGCAAAAAGAACGATGGAGTGGAGACTATCCATTAACTGTATTAGACGAAGCACTACGAAAGTTATTTGCACGTGCGAAATTCCCCAATGTTGCCGAATTAGTAACGAATTACCCAAAAATCAAATATATTAGCCAACTGGAAGATATACTTCTTAATATTGGGTTGGAACAGATTAAGTTTGAAACATTGAGGAACGCACGACTTGATTTCCCATCTAATTATAGAATACCACCTATCCCCCTTACATCTTCAGATACAAAGCCGACAACATCAAATAATACATCAAATAATACACCAAGTTCAACTTCTCAAACTTCGACAAATACAACTGCAAATACCAACCAAACCGTAAGTGCAGGAAAAGCAAATTCCACTGCGGGCAGCAATACCTCTGAAACACCACCATCCGCATCATTAAATACAACTAACAGTAGTAATTCAACTTCAACAATAGGTAGTTTTTCATCGTCAAAAACTAAAGCGACGGCAATTAATGACCCGAAAAGTGTAAAGAAAATATTGCAAAAATTTGCGCCAAAGGGACTTAATAGACAAAAAGTTGTTACTTTAAAGGACGAATTGAAAAATTTAGATATAAGCAAAAATCCAATAGCCTTCTGTTTTTTACTTAGAAGTTCATTTGAGATTTCAGCCAAACTATATGCTGCTGATAATAATATTGTCACCGTAAAAAATAACAACGGAAGAACAATAGATAAAACATTGATTGAAGTTTTAACCGCAATTACAAATCATTTGACAAACAATAATGCTGACAAAGCAAGAGTGAAAATTCTTCATGGAGCAATGACAGAGTTGGGTAAAACGGATGGCATTTTATCTGTTACATCAATGAATCAACTTGTCCATAATCCCTCGTTTTCGATTGCGCCTTCGGATATTTGCATATTATTTAATAATATTTTTCAACTTTTAGAAGAAATGAACTGATGGGAAGAGCTAAAACACCTTTACGTTATCCCGGAGGGAAGCAGCGACTTTCCCCATTCATCGAAGAAATATTAATTGAAAATAATATTAAAAACGGACATTATGTCGAACCATATGCCGGAGGCGCTGGGGTCGGGATGGAATTGCTACTAACAAAAAAGGTTTCAAACATCCATCTTAATGATTCCGATTTTGGTATTTATTGTTTTTGGTATGCAGTACTTAACAGAACAGAAGAGTTGTGTCAAATGATAAAATCTGCTTCAATGGCTGTTGACGAATGGAGGAAAAGAAAAGAAATTGTAAAAAAATGTGACCGACGGAAAAAATTAGAACTTGGATTTAGCGTTTTCTACCTGAACAGATGTAACCGTTCAGGAATCTTGTCAGCTGGAATTATAGGAGGACTTGACCAATCCGGAAATTACAAAATGGATGCAAGGTTTTCACGGAATGATTTAATTAGAAGAATAGAAACGATAGCACAGTTTAAAGATAATATCTTTTTGACAAATTTTGATGCAGAATACTATATTAAAAACTACATCCCAAATTTACCGCAAGAATCATTGATTTATCTTGATCCTCCATATTATGAAAAAGGGTGTAAGTTGTATTTAAATGCCTATAAAAAAAATGACCATGCAAGATTATCTAAAGTTATTCAAGATGAAATAAATCTGAATTGGATTTTGTCTTATGATGGTGTTTCTGATATTTTAGAGCTATACAATGAACGACGCCATTTTTTATATGACTTGCAATACACTGCAGCTAAAGTTTATAAAGGAAAAGAGATTTTTATTTTTTCAGATAGGCTTAGGATTCCTCAGAAAAGTGTTATTGAGCATATAAATATTGGAATTAAAGAACTTTCTTCAATTTAAAGTGGTATGTCCGAATCCAATATCATATTCTACACAACACCCAACGGTCAGGTGCAGTCCCAAAAACGAATGGGCGAATTGTTTGGCGTAGACGTTCGTACCATAAACGAACATTTGAAAAATATCTATCAAAGCAGTGAATGACAAAACGAAGCAACTACTCGGAAAATCCGGATAGTTCAAAACGAAGATAAACAAAAAATAAAATGCATACAAGAAAAACAAGAATAATCATGAAATTCACCGAAGAAAAATTAGAACGTGTCTTTACGGAACTTCTCGAACAGGAAGGTTATACGCATTGTTTGGGCGCCGCCATCGTTCGGCATGTTGACGAAGTATTGATAGAAGACGACTTGCGCCGTTTCCTGCTTTCGCAATACCGGAGTGAAGGCATTACCGACACGGAAGTACAAACCATTATTCTTCGGTTGAAATC
>JAISDH010000374.1 GCA_031264975.1 Bacteroidales bacterium | reverse complement strand
AAAATCCAAATGTGGCTCCTTTGGAAATTTAGCATGTGGTTTACATGTCCAAAACAACGAAGCCGCCAAAAACAAAATCAATAATTTCCCTTTCATCTTCTTCATCCTTAATCAAAAATAAAGCATATACAGCATATACAAACTGATAATCATTATCTTTATCTTAGATATTCTTTTTCTTTTCCGGTTTCAGAAAAGCATCCCAGCCTTGCGCAGTTAAAGATAAAGACCTGTTATCGTGTGTAACCAAAGAACAATCCCTCGGATTATTTTTGATATAACCGATAATACTGATATTCGTCATATCCTTAATCGCTTCGTAATCTTTTTGCCTGATAGTAAATAAAAGTTCATAATCTTCACCTCCGTTTAAGGCGGCAATAGAAGGCAAAATCTCAAATTCCATGGCGGTCTCACTCGTTTGCGTATCAATGGGGAGCTTTTTTTCATAAAGTAAACATCCCATCTTGGAACTTTTACAAATGTGCAATACCTCCGAAGCCAAACCGTCAGAAATGTCAATCATGGAAGTGGGTATTACTCCGCATTCATCCAGCTTCTTAATAATATCCAAACGAGGTTCGGGCTTTAATTGCCGTTCCAAAATATAGGAATAGCCTTCCAAATCGGGTTGTACCTCCGGGTTTTCCAGAAAAACTCTTTTCTCCCGTTCCAAAACCAACAATCCCATATAAGCCGCACCCAAATCACCGGTTACGCAAATTAAATCATTTTCCTTTGCATTATTGCGTTGGACAATTTTCTTTTTCAGAGCGTATCCTAACACCGTAATACTGATAAATAACCCGCTTACGCTCGAAGTGGTATCGCCGCCCACAAGGTCTACCCCATACTTATCGCAACAGGCACGAATCCCGCTGTAAAGTTCGTCAATGGCTTCCACCGTGAAACGACTCGAAACAGCAATACTAACCAAAACCTGCTCCGGCTTTGCATTCATCGCCGCAATATCCGATAAATTAGAAGCTATCGCCTTATATCCAACATGCTTTAACGGACTGTAATGCAAATCAAAATGAATGCCTTCAACCAATAAATCCGTCGAAACAAGCTGGAGAGACGCTCCGGCGTCAATAATAGCGGCGTCATCCCCAACGCCTAAAACCGTCGTCTTGTTTTTGATTGTAACATCTTTTGTCAAATGATTAATCAGACCAAATTCTCCAAGCTCTGACAAATGGGTTTTCTCTTTATTTTCTAATATGTTATCCATAAATCTTTCCTCTGTTTATTCGTTCCAGATTCTCCAAGCCTCCTCCGCCTGAAAACAAAACATTTCATACCCGTTTTTGGTAAAAGCTCCCTGTTGCCGTCCCCTTTCAAGAAATATCGACATTTCAGGATTATATATCAGGTCAAACAAAAAATGCTTATCGCTTATTCCCCCGTAAGGAATGGGAGGAAAAGTATCTACATTGGGAAACATACCCAAAGAAGTAGCATTTACGATTAAAGGATAAGAAGAAATCATATCTTCCGACAAATCCTCATAACCCAAAGCCCCTATCTTACTGCCTCTTGTAACGAACTTGTGTTGTATACCCAATTTATCCAAAACATAACCTACCGCCTTTCCAGCGCCCCCTGCTCCCAGCACAAGCGCCCGGTCATGAGAAGACCGTATGCTTTGTAAAAGCGATTTTTCAAATCCATACACATCCGTATTGTATCCACTAAGACGAACACTGTTTTCCAATCTCTTTACCTTCACCACATTCAAAGCCCTTATTTCCTTCACCTCGTCGGTTATCTTGGTCATAAAAGGAATGATAGTTGACTTGTAAGGAATAGTAACAGTCAAGCCCTCCAAATTGGGGAAATTATCCAATATTACCGGCAAATAATCCAATGTGGCTAATTCAAAATTGGAAAACGCCACATCCGTAATACCTTCATCTGCAAATTTGCGCTCAAAATACTCCTTTGAAGAGGAGTGAGCGAGTGAATTACCTACTAATCCATATAATTTCATCGTACTAATTTTAAAATTTTTATTATCATTTGAGACGCCATCCTTACAAACATCATCTTATTCGACAGCGTCAATTTCTCCCTCATTAAACGCGATTGCTTTTCCATTTATTTTCTTTTTTACCCTATCGGATATAAATTCTATGGCAAACATCAACAAAAATCCTATAACAATCAATCCAACAGCATACAATAAATGACTTGTATTGCCCGTCAATTCCTCAAACTGAGCAGGTGAAATATTTTTTTCTGTCAAAGGTTTTGCAATTCCTTCGTCCGTAATATATGTTGTCAAAGTTTGTTTCCAAGGCCAGATTTTGTTCAACGAACCAAACATAAAACCTGTTAGCGCCGCCAAAGTTATCATCTTAAAGTGTTTGAACAACCAGGACAAAACATTGGAAAAACCAATAATCCCAATAAGCGCGCCCACTATGAAAACCGACATAACAGGAATATCAAAATTTTTGACCGCAGTCAACAGGACATAATATTGCCCCAACAAGACCAAAATAAAACTGCCCGATATTCCCGGAAGTATCATGGCGCAAATGGCAATCGCCCCGCAAAGAAAAATAAACCAATAAGCGCTTTCCGACTGCAGAGGCGTGTTATCCGGCGCCGTAATATAAAATGCGGCAATCGTAAACAAGATAAATGTAAGCACCGTCTTCCAATGCCAGTCAACCGTCCTGCCTACAAACCAGGTAGAGGCGAGTATTAGCCCAAAAAAGAAAGACCAAACCAAAATCGGATGATTATCCAACAACCAAGTCATAAGATGCGCCAAAGTAAAAAAACTTGTCGCAATCCCCAGCACCAAACAAAGAAGAAAAGTTCCATCAAGGTTTTTCCAGAAAGACCTTATGTTTCCGGTAAACAGTAATTTCAAATTTCTCCAATTAATACTTTTAATTGCCTGTATCAATCGTTCATATATCCCTGATATAAAAGCAATAGTCCCACCGGAAACACCCGGTATCACATCAGCAGCGCCCATCGCTACCCCCTTTAAATAAACCCAAATAAACTGTTTCATCATTTTAAAATTCATCTGTTAAATTATTAATCCTCGTTAATTCATTAATCGTATCTACCACCTGAGGTAAACGTCCCGTTTCCTCATCATAGTCTAAAAATACATATAAATAATCACTATCAATCATATAAGCCAATCTTAAATAGGCAATTCCACTCGCATTGTCGCCGTCCAAAAAGAAACAATTTGCCATCCTGTATACCAAACGAACATTTTCCTTCACAACATTCATCCCCCGAAATAAAATATTCAAAGCCCCCAGATAATCTTCAATAATTACATAATAATTAGAATAGGCAAGCCAAAAATAAATCCATTCCGGCTCCTGTTCAACCATTTGCTCAAAATATGTAGTTATCCTATCCTCCTTATCCAATTCAATCAGACATCTTGACCACAAATCCAAAACTTCTTCGTCGACATGGTAAAGATTTTTAGCTCTTTCCATATATTGCAGGGATATATCATATTTACATTCTTCAAAATAAATAAATCCCATAGAAAATAATAGATGTACATTATCCGGATCTTTTTCCAACAATAGATGATAATAATATGCAGCCTTTTTCATCTCTCCTGTTTCAAAATAGGTATCTGCAATATTCTTATAAACGTTTCTGTCTTCGGGCGATAGCAAGGCGGCTTCAAGATAACATTCCAAAGCCTTTTTGTTTTTTTCCCTTCTCCGGTAAATATCTCCCTTCGTCACCAACGGTTCCGACGTGTCCGACAAAGCAATTGCATTATCTATCGCCTTTATTGCCTCGTCGAATCTGGCTCGTTTTTTACTGTACTCTTCTGCTAAAAGAATCCATCCCGGCGCCGAAAACAGATGATTGTTCACGTAGAGTTCAAGCAATTGCAAAAGTTCATCAGGCATACATGAAGAAAAATAGATATGCTCTAAATAGATTTTCTCTTTCTCCGGTTCCAATTCTATTAACTTCTCAAGATAGAAATTTATTTTATGTATGTCTCTTTTTTCGTCCTCTCCATCCTCATGTAGAGTTAAAAGCAAAAGCTCATGATAAAATTCTACTCTTTCCCCATCGGTTTGGGCATGTTTCAATAATTCTTCATATAAAAGAACAGCTTCAGGCAAAGCGCCAATCTTTACAAATATATCCGCCAAATAAATTTCTAAATCCGTTTTTTCATATTTCGGAAATTCAACATCTTTCAACAGACATATCGCTTTAGACAAACAATATTCTTTCATCAGATATTTATAATAAATACTAAACATCTGTAATAAAGGAGCCTTAGGATATTGTTCTACCCCATCTCGAATGACCTTATCCGCCATTTTCATATCCATATTTTCAAAGGCAATCGAATCTACATCAAATCTCATATAATAGATGAACAAATTTTCATAATCATCCGAAGTCAAATATATCGAATGATTATTTCTAATCATCTCTTCATACCGAAATACAAGCTCATTTACTTCCATCTTTTCAAATTCTGCACCTTCTTCCTGGTCAAAAAAATCGTCCATCATATTTCCTGTACAATTAATCAGATGCAAAGATACGATTTTTTAATATGCACAATGCAAAAATAAACAATCTCTTTACTTATTTTTGTATACAAGCCTGTCTTTCATTTAAAAAAATTCCCCCTTATATACATGCTAATGTGTAAAATGCAAATAAAATCTCAAAATGTTCATCGGAAAGTTTTTCGATTCTTGAAGAACTAAACAAAGAGATGATGCAGGATTGAATGATTGTCGCAGATAAGTAAATAATCTATGTTCATCTTTTCAGTCTGTGTTATCTGCGTACTAAAGCTATCAAATACCTCACTCAAAGGAGGGAATTTGCCTCTTGAAGTAGGAAA
>JAISDH010000198.1 GCA_031264975.1 Bacteroidales bacterium | reverse complement strand
TCAGATTAAGAAAATCCGCTTTGTCGGGAAAATACCGTATCCGTGCATATACCAAATGGATGCTTAACTTCGGCGACGTTTTTGTTTTTGAAAAAGAAATTGAGGTGAAAAATATCCCTAACAAGTTTGAAGTAGCGGACGCAAAAAAGAAACGTAAAGACGGGGATAGCAAATTGAATGAAACAGTAATTAATCCTGAGGACCTTGATATTGAATTTTTCCCTGAGAGCGGTTCATTAGTTTCGGGAATCGAAAATACTGTAGCATTCAAGGCGACAGACTGGTCGGGCAAAGGCGTGAATGTGAGCGGAGGAGTTCTCAATTCAGAGGGCGATACACTTGCACTGTTTGCAAGCGAATATATTGGAATGGGCAAATTTGCTTTCACTCCACAGGCAGGAGAATATTATTACGCTTTTTTCATGCCCGACAGTATTACCTATCCGTTTTTTGCACAACTGCCGGAATCGCTGGAAAAAGGTTTTACTATAAATATCTCGGATAATGATACTGTTTTTCATGTCAATATACAAACCAATCCTGAAACTTGCGAAGAATTTGCAGGGAAAAAGATGCTACTTGCTTTCAGACGTTCCGAAGTTCCCCTGTTCAACTATGAAACAGTATTGGAAAACTGTTCCAAATTTCTGAATCTTCCAAAATCATTACTGCCTTCGGGAATTACCCGCATAATCCTGTACGATGAACAGGAAAGACCCTATTGTGAACGTTTGGTTTATATCGAAAACAGAGAAAAAATCAATGTACAAATGACTTCGATAAACGACAATACGGTGACAATGAGACTGACCGGCAGCGACGGTCAGGCGGTACATGCAAATCTCTCAATGTCTGTTACAGGAAATACTGTTCCCGATGAAATATATGATATCGAATCATACGTTTGGCTCGAATCCGAAGTCAGGGGAAAAATTGAACGCCCGAAAGTATATTTCGATACTGCTAATGCAGACAGACTGAAACAAATGGATTTGCTTTTACTTACGCAGGGCTGGCGCGACTATGTCTGGATACATGCGGAAAAGGGAATTTCCGAATTTGCCGGGTATCAACGGGAACATGGATTGAAAATATCGGGACACGTTAAAAAACTGTTTGGGAAAAAACCTTATCCGAATGCAAACATTTACCTGTATTTTCCTCATATAGGTTTGGAAAAAGGCATAAGATATACCCAAACGGATTCTTTAGGCAATTATGATTTCGGGCATGTGGATTTTTGGGGTAATCAGGACATATTTATTAACTCCAAATCATGGAAGCAGAAGGATGCCGGAGAGATATTTATGTATCCATTATGTATGCCGGAAGAGCAGTTTCCCGCAAAAATATGGGAACATTATCAGACAGACAGTACGTATAAATTTCCCGGGATGAGTTATACAAAGAAAGACTACAAACTAAGCGATACTATTGTTTTGGATCCTGTAACAATTATCGGTAGAAATCCCAAAGGATGGTTAATGTCCGATAAGGAAATAAGCGAGAAAGATGATAAACGCTGGATGTCATTATCTTATTATCTGGGAGGTAAAGCGTTTTGCTTGTTGTTTGGCTGTCCTGCTAATTACAATTATTTTGATATGGATGGTAAGCGAATATACAATCGTGTTCCTCCCTCAAAAATATCAATGAAAGAAGTAGACAGAGTGATAATGTACAGGAAGGATAAATTTCAGGGAAGTATATATACAATTGACGTCTATGCAAAATATGACAAATTTTCAACGATGAATTATGCGACAAAAATACTTGTTACGAATGAAAGTGGCGGAGGATTCCATTATGAGAGTACAGATAATCCCAAACTTAGCGTTATTAAGCCGGTAGTAATCGGATATTACGAAGCGCGGAAATTTTACAAGCCCCGATTTGTTGAAACGGCAGATATCAACAGTTATTATGGAACATATTTTTGGAAACCCGATATTCGTACCAATGCAAATGGAGAAACTATTCTAAATTATAATCCCGAAAAGGAATTTCCCGGAAAAGTTAGGATAGAGGGAATTACGAATAAGGGGATTCCCTTTACTGTGAAATTAAAATAACTATAGAAGTATGAATAACTGGAAATTTTTAACAAAAGATGCTCAAAAACAATTGGAAAGAATTATTGATGCTTTAGATGATAAAATATCAAAAGATTATTCATTGTTAGGCGGAAATACCGGTACGGCTTTGTTATTTTATTATTATTGGCTATACACGCAAGATGATAAATATTTGGAAAAGGGGAATCAGATTATTTTAGATAATTTTGACAAGATTAAAATATTAAACAATAATATGTTCAGTTTATGTAATGGTATTTCCGGTTTTTTTTGGGCGGTAAACCATCTAATAACAAATGACTTCATTGAGGGAGACAGTAGTGAGCTTTTTGAGGAATATGATGCTGTTGTATATTCAGTTATGCAAAGCGAAATTGATAAAGGAAATTATGATTTTCTGCATCAGGCATTAGGTATGGGATTATATTTTATAGACAGGAATACTATTCAAACTCAAAAATATGTTGAATCTTTAATTTTTGGGCTGGAAAAAACGGCCAAAATAGATGAAAATGGCTTAAAATGGAAATCTTTTTATCATACATCCGGCAATTCAGGAGAAGAAGTGTATAATTTAAGTTTATCACATGGAATCGCAAGCATTATTGCATTCTTAGGTAAAGCATATCAACGAAATATAGCAAAAGAAAAAACGAAAGATCTGCTTTGCCGTTCTATTACATTTTTGTTAAGTAAAAAATCAGATACTCCAAATGAAATAACAGGAGCTTTTTTTCCGTCGGTAGTTTATATGGATGAAAATAAACGAGAGTATGGAAGTCGGCTGGCATGGTGTTATGGCGATTTAGGGATTGGAATGGCTTTGTGGCAAGCTTCACAAACATTACAAAATAAAGAATGGGAGCGTATTTCATTGGATATTTTATTACATACGACAACAAGAACAAATCCTGTCAAAGAAA
>JAISDH010000185.1 GCA_031264975.1 Bacteroidales bacterium | reverse complement strand
TGATGAGACGCGAAGCATCGCGTCTCTACAACAGCGTAGCCCATTTTTCTGTCTGAATCAGGATTCACAGGATTCGTCATTGCGAGGAACGAAGCAATCCAAAAACATGATACTCTGGATTGCTTCGTTCCTCGCAATGACGGATAAAGTAGGCGTTCAGATAACGCAGATTTAAAAAGATGACCGCAGATTTTTTTTCTTATCTGCGAAAATCCTATAAAATCTACGTTATCTGCGTGCTTTGTTGCCTTATTTCTCGTGGCTTGCTTGCTTGTTGCTTGTTGCCTGTTGCTTGTTGCCTGTTGCTTGTTGCTTGTTGCTTGTTGCTTGCCTGCTTGTTGCTTGCTTGCTTGTTGCTTGTTGCCTGTTGCTTGTTGCTTGTTGCCCTTTCTCTTCGTCCCTTGTCCCCTTTCTCTTCCTAAGCGTGTAAATTAGCGCCGATGATATGTAGAAATTCTTGTCGGGTATTGTAGTGTTTTAGGAAGGCGCCGGTGAAATCTGAGGTTGTTGTTACCGAATTTTGTTTCTGTACTCCACGCATCGACATACAAAGATGTTGCGTCTCGATTACAACAGCTACTCCCAAAGGATTTAACGTGTTCTGAATGCAATCTTTTATTTGCGTGGTAAGCTGCTCCTGAACTTGCAATCGCCGAGAAAACGCATCCACAACGCGCGGTATCTTACTCAAACCTACTATATAACCGTCCGGAATATAGGCAATATGCGCCTTGCCAAAAAACGGTACCAAATGATGCTCGCACAACGAATATATCTCTATATCCTTCACGATTACCATTTCTTTATAATCCTGCTTAAACATAGCCGAACGCAGTATTTCGTCAGGGTTTAAATGATAACCGTGCGTGAAAAACTGCATCGCTTTTGCTACCCGTTCCGGCGTTTTGAGCAACCCCTCCCTGTTGACGTCTTCGCCCAACAACTTTAATATCTCCAAATAATGTCTCTGTAATTCAGTCGTTACATCCGAATTATAAACGTCTACTCTTTTATATCCCTCGCAATTATCGTCGTACATGAAATTCCCAAGTTTGAATTAATTTAAAAATGGATTATGCTTCTGCTCATAATCAATGGTCGTTTGGTCGCCATGACCGGGTAAAACAACAGTTTCAGGAGGCAATGTGAATAACTTCTCGAAAATAGATTTCTTCAAAGTATTTAAACTCCCGCCCCACATATCCGTCCTGCCAATGCTTTCGCGAAAGAGAACGTCCCCCGTAAAAAGAAGATTATCTTTCTTGTTATACAAACAAATACTGCCGGGCGCATGTCCGGGAGTAACCAAAACCTCCAACTGAATATCGGAGACCTTCACAATTTCGCCATCCCTCACGAATTGTGAAGGAGAAGGAAATTCCTGTTTTTCAAAACCCATTATCACACTGTGGTCATTCGCCATGTGATAGAAAAAAAGCCCTTCATGGTGCATTAAAAACGACGCATCAGGAAAAATATCCATCACCCGCTTAACGCCCATTATATGGTCGGCGTGCGTATGCGTGGCAATAACCGTTAATATACGTATATAATTCTCTTTAACGAACTTTTTCAACATCTCACTCTCCTCCTGATTGCCATAAGCAGGGTCTATCAAAATGGCTGTTTTCCTGTCGGAAACTAATAAGTAACTATTTACCAAATAACTGTTACATACAAACCTGAACATTTTCATTTACTCATTTTTTTAAAGATTAATCTTTTCTTTTAGCGCCAGTTCCCAATTCCATGCCGAACGCATCATTTCTTCTAAATTCTTTTCAGCCTTCCAACCCAAAACCGTATTGGCAAGCGTTGTATCTGCCCAAACTTTTTCAACATCTCCCTGTCTCCGCCCTACAATCGTATAAGGCAACTGCTTGTTACTTACCTTTTCAAAGGCGTGAACAATTTCAAGCACAGAAGTCGGCGTTCCGGTGCCGATATTGAACGTTTCATAATTATTTCCCATTTTCCCGTGCAACAGACGGTCTAAAGCCACCACATGCGCCTTCGCCAAATCCACCACATGGATATAATCCCGCAAACATGTTCCGTCATTTGTGTTATAATCATCGCCAAAAACCTGCAAAGAATCACGTATCCCTATCGCCGTCTGCGTAATATACGGCACCAGATTCTGCGGCACCCCAAGCGGCAACTCCCCTATCAATGCCGAATCATGCGCCCCTATCGGATTGAAATAACGCAAAGAAATTACCTGAAAATAAGCATCCGCCAAACAAATATCCCGCAATATCTCTTCAATAACCTGTTTCGTATTTCCGTAGGGACATTCCGCCGGCTTAACCGGACTTTGCTCCGTAACAGGCAACACCTCCGCCTGCCCGTAAACGGTACAGGAAGAAGAAAAAACAAAATGCAAAATACCATGCTTCTGCATCGCCTGCAATATATTAAGCGTACTCAAAAAGTTGTTATAGTAATAACGCAAAGGCTCCCTAACCGATTCGCCAACATATTTATGCGCTGCAAAATGAATCACAGCCTCAATCGTATGCTCGGCAAAAAAGGCAGCCGTTCTTGCATTATCGGCAAGATTAAAACACGCAAACTTGGGTTTCTTTCCTGTTATCTTTTCAATATTATCAATGACGTTGCTATGCGAATTACTCAAATCGTCAACAATGACGACCTCATAGCCCTGTTGTTGCAATTCCACTACTGTATGCGAGCCAATATATCCGGCTCCGCCTGTTACTAAAATCATTTTATAGTTTTTCTTATACGATACATTTTTACGGGTTGCAAAGGTAGTCTTTTTTTTCGTATTTATCACTCCTGACGGCAATCTCCTTACGGAAACGTTAATCCTGACTCCGTTTAATCAACACGGCAATATTTTCCACATGGTGGGTATGCGGAAACATATCCACCGGTTGCACCTCTTTTACAACATACTTATGAGCGAGCAAGGCAATATCACGCGCCTGCGTAGCCGGATTGCAACTGACATATACAATGCGTTGAGGCATTATCTTTAAAAGTTGACTCACCACCTTAGGGTGCATCCCCGCCCTGGGAGGGTCGGTAACAATAATGTCAGGCAGACCATTCAGGGCAACAAATTCATCCGTAAGAATATCAACCATGTCCCCTGCAAAGAAATGCGCGTTTTCGATATGATTGAGCGTTGCGTTTTCGTGGGCAGCCTCAACGGCAGATTCAATATATTCAATCCCAATAACCTTCTTCGCATACTTCGCCATACACAAAGCAATGGTTCCTGCGCCGGTATATAAGTCATAGACGGTATGCGTTTTTTTCACATCCGCCAAACGCAACACCGCTTCATAGAGCTTTACCGCCTGTTTGGAATTGGTTTGATAAAAGGCAAGCGGGGCAATTTTAAACTTCAAATCGCCAACCTCTTCCATAAGAAAATCATTACCCGAATAGCCTTCCGCAACAAGGTCGGTCATGGAACTGTTCATCTTTATATTTTTCACATACATCAGAGACGTAATCTGAGGAAACTTTTGTTTAAGAAATGACAACAAACCTTCTACCTCCTGATTAAACTCCGTCACAACCAATATCACCATCACATCCCCTGTTGACGAGGTACGAATAATAAGATTGCGAAGCAGTCCGCTTTGCGTACGGAGATTACAAAAGGAAATCTTCTTATCAATAGCATACTTCCTGACGGAATTTCTAATATCATTACCCAACTCGTCGTGTAAATCACAGTGATGAATATCCAATATTTTATTAAACATACTCGGAAAATGAAAACCCAATCCATTGGTATCAACAAGTCCGGCGTCCACGTCCTGCATTTCGGATTCATAAAGCCACCGCTTATTGGAGAAGGTATATTCCATTTTATTACGATAGGCAAAAATCAGTTCGGAAGATATTATCGGATTAACTTCCGGAAACTCGAACTTTCCGATATGTTGAAAATTATCTATTACCTGTTTTCTTTTATAATGGAGTTGACGTTCATAGTTCATATTTTGCCATTTGCAACCTCCGCACATCTCAAAATATTTACATCTGGAAATAACTCTATCTAAAGAATATGTATGCACGGCAATCACGACAGCCCGATAATAGGACTTTTTCTTTTTAATCACTTTAACGTCGACCACATCGCCCGGCACGACGTAGGGAACAAATATGATTCTGTCTTCATATTTTCCAATGCAGACGCCTTCCGAACCGGCGTCAGTGATGAGTAAATTGTTGATAATGATATTTGGTTTTTGTTTTCTTTGCATCATTGAATTTAGTTATTTTTGGAGGTTAACGTTTGTAGTCATATCAGACTTAATGATAAAGGTTTGTTCTTGAGTTTCGGTAGTTCGATACGATTTTTTCTTTCGGAAGACAACTCTGTAAGTTCCGGGTTGCAGGAGGATAGATTCTTGCGTATCGGTATCTCTGAGATTGTAAATCCATTCTTCTTTTCCACCCCTGATAACATACAGGCTACCGTGTCCCATATCATTTTTTTGGATAATGGCAGTACCGGGGTTAGGGAATTTAACTTCGGTGGTATAACTTTGACTAACGTCCACATTTTTTATCTGTACTCTGGGCAGGCAGAGGATTTCCAAATCATATTTACCAACAATATATTTATCGGAAAGATTAAAGTATTGGATATTCAAAATCTCATGCTCCCCCACCTGACGAACAAGAATAGGAATGGTTTGATACCTGTTCGTTTTGGAGGAAAGTCTCACCATAATATTACCCTGCGGAGCGTCAATGGGGATAATGGTATGTTTACCGGGCGCAAGTTTCACCCCTTCTGCTTTAACGGGCGGCAGGGTATGAACTCTCACATTATATTCCGGCATAGGGTCAAGGTATAGA
Source organism: Bacteroidales bacterium (assembly GCA_031264975.1). Lineage (GTDB taxonomy): Bacteria > Bacteroidota > Bacteroidia > Bacteroidales > WCHB1-69 > JAIROC01. The sequence goes on along the minus strand of JAISDH010000185.1, from coordinate 918 downwards.
GTATCGGGCAACCCCCGTGCATTGAGCGTATGTATATAGTTATATTGTATTTTTCCGGTAGCGGCGTCATAAAAGGTCATATTGACATTTGTTTCCGTTGGATTACCGTCCTCGTCCAACAGGTTAACCTGCGAAGTCGTCTCATTGAATATTTGCTGGATAACAATAGATAACGCATTATCAAAAGCGCTTTCACTACTTGCGTCAACATAAGTTCCGGCACAAGCAAGGTCGGCGCTAAAGTTTGCCCCGATACCGATAATAAAAGGTTTGAGAATAATACCTTTCCGTTGCAAAGCCTGTGATATTTCACAAGGGTCGCTTTTACATTCCTCGATACCGTCTGTGATAAGAATGATAATGTTACGACATTGAAAACATTCCGGAAAATCATTTTCCGACGCTTGCAGAGAAAGCCCAATAGGAGTGGTACCTCTGGGATAAATTGCTTTCAGTTTTTGCTTAATCTTCTGAAAATTATCCGGCGCAAAGGCAACTTCCAACTTGGTATCGGTACAGTCATAGAGATGAAAATCTTTCTGATGTCCATAAACTCTTAACGCCAATTCGACATTGGGAATATTTTCCAAACTGTCTATCATCTTAGATAGAACCCTGTTGGCGATATTTATCTTCTTATCACTCTGCCAATCTCCCCACATACTGTTAGAAGCGTCAAAGATAAAGAGAATTCGTGTAAGAGGCTGTTTATTCAGTTCTTCGTCTTGTTTTCTTGTCTGCGTCCATGCCTGATTGAAAATCAATAATAATAATGTCAGGTAAAAATATTTTTGTATCATTGTACTATGTATTTATTTCTGCAAAGATAGTATTTATCGGACAAATTTAAGTTAATTTTGCCTAAAGTTTTTCAACAATTACCAAGCCCGTCTATTTTTCTCCGAACCAAAACCCAAA
>JAISDH010000028.1 GCA_031264975.1 Bacteroidales bacterium | reverse complement strand
GTAGACCAAATAAATAAAGTTGAAGGAAGTTTGATTGGTCCCAATTGTACCGGTTTTCTCAACACCAATTATTGCGGCGCATTCGACGCCCCTATTCCCGAATTGAATACGCATGGCGCCGATTTCATTACCGGTTCCGGAGCAACTGCCGTATTTATTAAAGAATATGGAGTAATGAATGGGTTATCATTTAATAGTGTTTGGGCTGTAGGTAATTCCGCTCAAATAGGGATAGAGGAAGTGTTGGAATATATGGATGAAACTTTCAATCCTCAAACAAGTTCTAAGGTGAAGATGTTGTATATGGAAAATATACGTAATCCCCAAAAGTTACTCAAACACGCCTCATCTCTTATTCATAAGGGTTGTAAGATTTCCGCCATAAAGTCAGGTTCATCTGCGGCAGGTAGCCGTGCTGCGTCTTCTCATACAGGCGCTTTAGCCACTTCGGACGTAGCCGTTGACGCCTTATTCCGAAAAGCCGGAATAGTACGCTGTTATAATCGGGAAGAATTGGTAACGGTTACAAGTATTTTTATGTTTCCGGAGGTAAAAGGGAAAAATATGGCTATTATTACACATGCGGGAGGTCCTGCTGTTATGCTTACAGATACCTTATCCAATAATGGATTAAATGTTCCTCCGATAGAAGGAAAGGCGGCAGACAAATTGCTTGCAAAGTTATTTCCCGGTTCTTCGGTTGCAAATCCGATAGATTTTCTGGCAACAGGAACTGCAGAACAATTGGGAGAAATTATTGACGCCTGTAACAATGAATTTGATAATATAGATGCAATGACCGTTATTTTTGGCAGTCCGGGATTATTTCCTAATTGGGACGTCTATGCGCTCCTGGATGAGAAAATGAAAACCAGCAAAAAGCCTGTTTTCCCTGTCCTGCCTTCCATTGTTAATGTGAAAGAAGAAATTGCTGATTTCATTAATAACAGAAAACGGATTAATTTTCCTGAGGAATGCGTATTTGGAAATGCGTTGGCAAAAGTAGTTAACACACCCAAACCTGTTTCTTCTCATCCTGTGTTGCCGAATATTGATACTACTGCCATTCGTAATGTAGTTGATAACTGTGAAAATGGGTATCTGTCATTGGAAAACATTCGTATTTTGCTGGATGCTGCCGGAATTGCACGCAAAGATGAAGCAGAAGTTAAAACGGAAGACGCCGCTATAGCCTTTGCCCGAAAAGCAGGCTATCCATTGGTAATGAAAGTAGTTGGTCCCATTCATAAGTCGGATGTTGGAGGCGTTGTATTGAATGTGAAGGATGAAGAGACGGTTGTGCGTGAATTTAATCGTTTAATAAAGATTCCGGAAACGTACGCTGTTGAAATATATCCCATGTTATTTGGCACTGAAATATTTATCGGCTCCAGTCGAGATGAAAAATTTGGGCATCAGGTATTGTGTGGATTGGGAGGTATTTTTATCGAAGTATTAAAAGATGTTAGAGCGTCATTAGCGCCCATAGGCAAAGAAGAAGCGCTGGATATGATACGGAATTTAAAAGGATATAAAATTATTCAAGGCGTAAGAGGGCAGGAAGGCGTTAATGAAGATTTGTTTGCCGACACTGTCTCTCGTGTGTCTGCATTGGTTCAGGTTGCACCTGAGATTGCAGAAATGGATTTGAATCCATTGTTAGGAACTTCAAAAACTGTAATTGCCGTAGATGCACGTATCAGAATAGAAAAATAATTCCAAAATCTTCATTGGAGAATTGCTCTGATTCTTGAAATGTCCAATAGGTTAATAGTAGAGGCGTTGCACGCAACGTCTCTATTATTAACCTATTCTTATCGCTTGTTCACTTGTCTTGCGTTCTGCTGGAGATTGGTGTTTATGTTTTTACGCATTTACCCTGCAACTTACAGGACGCCCCCCTAGAACTTTCGGGGAATTTCTCGAAACTTTCGGGTTATATCCCGCGTTTCTTGTCCACTTGTCCACTTGTTCACTTACTTACTCGTCCACTCGTCCACTTGTTCACTTGTTTACTTGTCCACTTTTCAAGCATAGCACAGTTGAAAATAATTCACAGGAAACTCCTTCAATATGTTCTCCTGTGCAAGGATAAATACCTGCATCGAATGCAGCGTTTCAAACTTTTTTGAACTAATTGTATTATTGACTTGACATTGTCAATAAAAAATGATACCTTTGCATGGACTAAACCGTAATAGGATTTATTTTAGCATGAAATAATATTTATCATTGAATGAATATTGAATATCTCATAAGTATAAAAACTATTATATCAATCAAGTATTAATAATAGAAAATAGTTTGCATGGAGTTTACGTTTGAAAATGTGCTTTTAGTTGTTTCCATTTTATTGTTTGTTTCTCTTATAGGAGGAAAGACATCATATCGATTTGGAGTTCCTGTATTGATTTTTTTCCTTGCAGTGGGAATGATAGCCGGTTCGGAAGGGATAGGAGGAATTGAGTTTGATAGTCCTAAAGTAGCGCAGGGTATGGGAATTATCGGATTAAATTTCATTCTATTTTCCGGCGGTCTTGATACCAATTGGAAATCCATAAAACCCGTACTATGGCAGGGTATCAGTCTTTCCACATTGGGAGTGCTTCTTACGGCATTTTTTATGGGCGCGTTTATTTGGTGGATAACAAATTTTATTGAAGGGTTAAGAAGTTTTTCCATATATGAATCTTTGTTATTGGGGTCTATCATTTCGTCTACGGATTCAGCTTCGGTATTTTCTATTTTACGTTCTAAAAATCTTTCCTTAAAAGGGCATTTACGTCCCTTGTTAGAGTTGGAGAGCGGAAGTAACGACCCCATGGCATACGTTTTGACTATTACATTTATCACCCTTATTACTACTCCTGAAATGAGCGCTTGGGGTGCTATTCCTATTTTTTTACGACAGATTATACTCGGCGTCATCTTTGGTTTTTTGATGGGCTGGATAGGTAAAAAAATCATTAATAAGATAAAACTGAATTACGAAGGAATGTATCCTGTATTGATGATAGGAATTATGCTTTTTACCTTTGCTTTTACGGATTTTATCAAGGGAAATGGCTTTCTGGCAATTTATTTAGCTGCGGTATATCTCGGTAATCAAGATATTATACACAAGCAACAAATCATTAAATGGTTTGACGGATTTGCATGGTTGATGCAAATATTGTTGTTTGTAACGCTTGGACTGTTGGTTTTTCCTTCTCATTTGATTGGCATAGCGGGTATTGCTTTATTGATATCGTTATTTCTCATGTTTATTGCGCGTCCGTTGAGTGTTTTTATTGGTATATCCTTTTTCAAAATGTCAATGCGTGTCCGTTGGTTTATCTCATGGGTTGGACTTCGGGGCGCTGTTCCTATTGTATTTGCCACTTATCCTATGATTGCAGGGTTGGATATTGCCGATGATATTTTCAATATTGTCTTTTTTGTATCATTAACTTCTCTTTTTTTACAGGGAACGACGTTGGCGAGTGTGGCAAAATGGATGGGATTGCAGGAAAAGGATGTTCAAAATGCCGCGATACCTCTAACTATTTTGGAGAATGAAAAGATTCGTTCCAAGTTAACGGAAATTACGCTTACTCACGATAGCTTTGCCATTAATCGGCGAATAGTAGATTTGGAAATTCCCAAAGACATTTTAATTGCATTGATTTATCGGGGAGGGGAATATCTTGTTCCCAACGGTTCTACAGAACTTATGGAAGGCGACCAGTTATTTTTAATATCGGGAGACCAAAAAGCTATCAACAGGGCATTCTATGACAGTAGCGATGAAGATGAATGAAATATATCACTCAAAGAAAGACTTTATTATATTTTTCTAAACAAATTCGGGAAATTGCAACAGGTTGATGTGTACATTTTCTTTGTCTCTATATTTATAATGAATTTCTAATAAAACGATAACTCTATTCTTATTATAAAAGTGTAATTTTGCAACCATGCAAGAATATTCATCAAAATTATTGGAAAACGCAATTAATCAAATCGCTAAACTACCGGGAATAGGCAGAAGAACCGCCATAAGGTTGGCATTACATTTCCTTAAACAGTCATCGGATGATGTTTCCGCTTTTGTATCTGCTATTACGGCTATGTGCAATGAAGTATTTTATTGCAGCAGTTGTCATAATATTTCTGACAGTGAAATATGCGAAATATGTCGAAATACCCAAAGAAATAAGTCGCTTATTTGTGTGGTACAAGATATTCGCGACGTGATTGCCATTGAAAATACACATGCGTATCAGGGAGTTTACCATGTTTTAGGCGGGGTTATTTCTCCAATGAACGGAATAGGGATAGAAGAAATAAACCTGCAATCATTGTTTGAGCGTTTAACAAATGAATCTGTTGAAGAACTCGTATTGGCGCTTCCTTCTACTACAGAAGGAGATACAACGGGATATTATATCTATAAATATGTACAATCCATGGAAAATCCCGTCAAAGTAACGGTTATTGCTCGCGGATTATCGGTAGGGGATGAGTTGGAGTATGTCGATGAAATCACTTTAAGTCGGTCATTACTCAATAGACTTGATTTTGAATTATCCATATTAAAGAAATAGTATCGGAATGAAATTTGATTTTTTTGACTTCTTTTCTCAGGTACTTATGATTACGTTTGTTGTAATCATGCTGATGATGCTTATTGAATTTCTTAATGTAAAAACGCGAGGCAAGTTGCTTGCTTTGATGAAAAAGCATCCCGGAGCGCAGATTTGGATTGGGGCATTATTGGGTTTGATACCCGGTTGTATCGGTATTTTTGCCGTCGTGTCATTATATACGCACCGATTAGTAACTTTTGGCGTTTTGCTGGCTGCCGCTGTTACGAGTTTTGGAGATGAGGCTTTTTTTATGATTTCACTTATCCCCAAACAAACGTTCATTCTTGTACTTGTTTTATTTGGAATTGCTATTATTACAGGATATATTGCCGATTGGCTTTCGAGAAAAAGAAATGTAATTCAACCCGCAGAGCAAGACGACGCCTTCAAGATACACCCATACGACCACTGTACAACGCATGCTCACAAGGGGAAATATATTTTTGCTAAAGGTTTTATGTACCGTATTTTGACAATCGTCGCAATCGGATTGTTTATTATCGGAACATTAACAGGATATTTAAGCCATAATCATGTAATAGCCGATAATTTTTCCATACATACGCATGCCGAATCATGTCAGCCGAATCAAACCACAACAGACCACAATCATATTCACCATACGCATGTTCACTCAGAAAACGACCATTCTCCTTTTACGGGAGAAAACCTTGTATTTCTCATCGTAGCTTTTTTTACTTTTATTTTATTGCTTACGGTGAACAATCATTTCTTTGAAGAACATCTTTGGAATCATGTAATAAGAAGGCATTTTCTTAAAATCTTCATCTGGGTATTTGCCATTACGCTTTTCATAAAGATAGCGGGTTTATTTGTAGACGTCGAAGTTTTGTTTTATCAAAGGTGGGGTAAAATGATTTTATTATTGTTTGCCTTACTAATAGCCTTATTGCCGGAATCTGGTCCCAACTTGATTGTTTTGTTTCTTTTTATGGACGGAGTTATTCCATTCAGTACTTTGATTGCAAATTCTGTTCTCCAAGAAGGACACGGTGGGTTATTACTTATCGCAGAGAAATCGAAAGACTTTTTTAAATTAAAACTTATCAAGTTTGTGATAGCCTTGCTTATTGGTCTATTAGGATTGTATTTTGGTTTTTAGCCGTAAAGACAGGAAAGAGGGTACAAGGAACAAGGACGAAAGGGCGAAAGGATGAAAGGACGAAGGAAAACAAATTAACGAGTGAACAGGTGAAAGACAGCACCAGCCTAAAAGGCTTGAAATCAACAGCACAGTACAACGCGCTGTATATGCGTAAGCGTATAAAAACCAAGCCCTAATCGGGGCGCAATCAATGACGAAGGAGTAAGAAACAGGAAACAAGCATATGCTTGTTTCCTGTTTCTTACTCCTTTGCGGTAACGAGGGAAATTAATTCCCGTAGGGAATATCTTTCGGTAGAAAATGAAATGGATATACTATTTTTGCATTCCGTAAGAATGCACCCCTCACTGAACATAGTGTTTTTCGCTACCCCCAAGTTAAAAATAAGCGTCTACACTTACCGGAAAAGCATGAGTTTTGCTTTTAGTCTGACCTAGTCTGAAAAGTACATCGAGTAAAAGACAAAACGTGAATAGTGGTTAACGGTTAGCGCTTGTTCACTTGTCCACTATCCATTAAATTTGTTCTGCTTTATAGACAGGCGCTGAATAAAAATAAATATGTATTTTTGCACGATTGAAAAGATATATGTTTTTATGTTACATTTGAAGATAGTATTCTTGTTTTTTAATTTTGCAATAGCACATTTGTTTATATATTCTCAGACAGAAGCAGACAGAATTTGTGGATTGTATTATGCCGCTGACCCGAATAATGGAGAAGGTTCGCAGATACAGATTTACAAAGCAAAAAATGGAATGTACGAAGGGAAAGTTGTATGGATGGAATATCCCAATCATCCAAATGGAGAACCCCGCAGAGATGTTAAAAATCCAGACCCGCAAAAACGAAATCAAACCAATGTCGGAATCGTTATCATAAAGGGATTTACCTATAACGAAGCCCATGATGAATGGGAAAATGGTTCGGTTTATAATCCCGGTTCAGGGAAAACCTATCGGAGTTATATGAAACTCGACTCTAATGGAAAATTAAAAGTGAGAGGTTATTTGGGCATTTCTTTGCTTGGAAAAACAGTAACATGGACAAAGGAAAAAACATTAAGAAAATAAATTATTCATATCTCATTTTATGGAACTTCAACAACAAATAAGCTATTATCTAAACGAAGCAAAAAATAGAGACTTCCTCTATTTTAAAACAGTAAAGGAAGTGTTGGCTTTCGCTTTAAGCTGCATAGACTTAACTTCCTTGGAAGGTTCTGATACGGTAGCAAAGATTAATGAATTGTGCGATAAAGCATCGAACTATTTTGTTCCAAAAACGGCAACAGTCTGTGTATATCCCGTATTTGTAAAGTCGGCAAAAGCCAGGTTGTTCAATTCCGGCGTCAAGGTTGCATGCGTAGCCGGAGGTTTTCCTTCCGGGCAAATTCCACTTGCAATCAAATTACAAGAGGTTCGGTATGCATTGCAGGAAGGAGCAGACGAAATTGACATTGTCATTTCGCGTGGAAAATTTTTGGAAGGCAAACATGCTGTAGTTTTTGATGAAATCAGCGCCATTAAATCCCTCTGCAAAGAAGTTATACTGAAAGTAATTTTAGAAACAGGAGAACTACATACCGCCAATAATATACTAAAAGCAAGTACAATAGCGATTGAAGCAGGTGCAGATTTTATTAAAACTTCAACTGGAAAAATAGCCGTCAATGCAACGCC
>JAISDH010000453.1 GCA_031264975.1 Bacteroidales bacterium | reverse complement strand
TATCTTTTTTCTGTTCTTTATTAATGTTTAATATTCGACGATTCTTTTTTGCGAATACACAGTGCGGCAAAGATACTCTTTTTTTTTATACGTAATTCATTTTGCACAATTTTTTTCCGGTTTCTTTTATGATTTTTTTTATACTCTCTCTAATTCAATAACATTGCTAAAGAAAAAAAATTGCAATCATTGAGTATTTTTGTCCATGAACAGCCAAAAAGAGGCAGTTTGAGGGGGATTTCTGTCTATTTTGAGAGAGATTTTGGACGAAAAATTTTATCACTTGAATGAATTTTCGCTATGCAATGAGGAAAAATAGTAATTAGTGGTTATTTCCTTTCGCCATAAGCGCTCGAATGGCGCAGATATTAAAAGATGACCACAGATTTTTCTTATCTGCGAAAATCCTTCTAATCTGCGTCATCTGCGTGCTATTCGTAGCTTGCCTGCCTGTTGCCTGCTGCTTGCTGCTTGTTGCCTATTTTTTACCGTCCCAAGTTTCTAAATTCTTTCAGGATAATGTGAATATCTCCCAACAGTTTATAATTTCGTGCATATAAACTGTTTACATGTTCTATTATATCATCGTTATAGCGTTCCAGGTTTAGGGCGTCGGCAGAAAATAAAACGCTTTTCCTAAGTAATGGTAAAGAATCTTGCTGACTGTCTGTTGTTAGCGGGGTATATCCGACCCATGTTTTTTTACCGGTAAGGCACGATATAATATTGTGGAAAAACATTTTTTTTCGCTTCACAAAGAAGATAAGTATCGGGTAAAAGATGAAACAAACTAAAGAAAAAAAGACGTCGAAAATACGTTTTCTTTGCTGGTTTTCTTTTCTTCCAATGGAATTAATATCCAACATATAAATATCATGCGAAGTATTAATGGAATTACTTCCAATAACATAGGAACTTTCAGGAGGCGCAATTTTATATTCGAGCGTAGTATCTTGCAAGTTGGACATATAATTGATAATCTCTTTTGCCGTCATATTTTTCCCGCAAAAAATAACTTCCCCGATTTGATAAATGGTAATAATATCTTTTAGCTGTGTAATATTCCCAATAAAGTACGGATTTTTAGGTTCGGAAACAACAGGATTGATAAACCCGATAAACTCGCTCTTTATCGTAGTCATACTTAAAAGTAATGAAACTCTGCTTGTTTCCTGCTCGTCTCCAATGATAAGAATGCGGTTATTATGCCGTTCCCCGATAGGGTAACTTTTTATATTTAATTTTCCGATAATATATCTCAGAATATTCGTACAAAAAAACGTCCAAACCGCCCCGAATAAAATAATAGCCCTCGAAAACCGCAAATCTTCTCCCAATAAAGAATAAACCAGTAAGATAAAAATAGTTCCACCTATTACCCCCTGATTTACTCGACTAATCGATACAGGTTTTTTATATCCTTTCGCAAAGTAAATGAACAGCGTCCAAATAAACGCATAAACAGGAAGAATCAAAAACATATACACATTGGAAAAACTGCTTTCTCTTGCCATTAAAACAGAATGTTCCCAATAAAAAGCAATTTCCAATACCCCCGCATAGATGAGTATATAATCCAATAAGGGTACCAAAATCTTCAAAAATAATCGTTTGGCAATAGAGAAAAATGCTCTAAGATAAATGGCAGTATTAATCATTATATTAAACAGGATTGCATTCTTTTGGGAGAAATGTTTTTTAGCGAAAATCTGCATGGCGCGATAAAAAACAAAGACATAGTTTATACTGCTTTTCTTTGTGCTCTCTCCTTTATAATGAATGATTCTTGTTTTGGGAAAATAATAATTTTTATATCCTGCTTTGGTAATTCTGTACGATAAATCAATATCCTCCCCATACATGAAATAATCTTCGTCCAGCAAACCAATACTGTCTAAAACCGATTTACGCAACAACATAAAAGCTCCTGCAAGTATTTCAACCGAATTAATTTCGTCAGGGTCAAGGTAGGATAGATGATACTTGCCAAATCTTTTCGATTTTTTAAACAATGCGGACAATCCGAATATTTTATAAAATGCAACTGTCGGAACCGGCAAACTTCGTTTGGATTCGGGCAGGAACTCTCCACGTCCGTTTACCATTTTCGTTCCCAGCCCTCCCGCATCCGGAGTAGCGTCCATGAAAGAGATAATCTTTTCAAAAGTATCCGATTCTACAACCGTATCAGGATTGAGTAATAAAATGTACTCTCCTTTTGCAAGTCGAATAGCCTGATTGTTTGCTTTAGAAAAACCAACATTTTCTCTATTTTGAATAAGTTGTACCTCCGGAAATTTGACTTGTAACATTTCCACAGAGTTATCCACCGAGTTATTGTCGACAACAAAAACTTCGGCGTCAATGGTTTTCAATGCAATATAAACAGACTGCAAACATTGCTCCAAAAAATAAGCAACATTATAATTGACAATAATTATACTAAGTTTCATTCATTCAAAATAATCTGCAAAGGTAAACTTTTTTTTGCAGAGGTTTATACATTACTCATTATCCTGTTCTCAAAATAACATAAATGGCTAATACTCTGTTCCGGTTCTGTTCAAAAAAACAAATTTGAAAAAAGTGAATCATCCCAACAGACAATAGATATTAGTGATTTCAAGTTTCGCAAAACTGAAACTGTTCAAGTTTATTTTCCCATTGTTTCCAATCCGGCATTTCAGCAGTAAGCAAATGATAAAATGCCGTTGTATGGTTCCGGTGCAGCAGATGACACAACTCATGCGTAATCACATATTCGATACACTGTTTGTGAACTTTAATCAAATCGGAGTTCAAGATAATTTTTTTATCAGGAGTACAACTTCCCCAGCGGTTTTCCATTTTTTGAACAAAAATAGCGCTCGGTTCTACATTATAGTTTTTAAAACGTTGGATGATAGGCGTCGCAATTTCTGCAAATTTAATTTTTGCACGCTCTTTATACCATCGATTTATTACTTGTTCAATGCGTTGTTGTCTCTCCTCAACAGAAGTAAGCCTGTCCAGATTGGGTATCTCTATAAGGAACGAATTAGCGCTGAAGTCTACGTTTTCTCTTTTTCCTTCCTTTATATGCATAATATATTCTCTGCCCAGATATAAATGTGATTCTCCGCTGGCATAACGAGATGCAGGCGTTTTTTCTTCTGATAATTTAAACTGGTTTTGTTGTTTTATTATCTCGGAAACCCGCTTCCGAACTTTCTGTTCTATTAGTTCATCAGAAAAATCAGCAGGCGCTTTTATCGTAATTTGTCCGTCCGGATCAACTATGATTCTCAAATTTCTCTTTTTGCTTTTAACACGAATTACTTCATATTGTATAACAAACATGTCATATAATAAATGTCTCATACTCTTAATGTTTTTACGTATAAACAACACGAATTTCTACAAATTATTTTGTTTGTATTGATTCATTTTCGTTGATATATTTTTTCTGTTCTATCTATAATG
>JAISDH010000200.1 GCA_031264975.1 Bacteroidales bacterium | reverse complement strand
TCGCTGTCTTCCTTTGGTAAAGCCTGACTTTACTTTCTTTTCACTTAAACATTTTGGACAATTCATATTATCGGTTTTTGTTTTGCAAAGATACATTTATATTTTTAAGTAGCAATGCCAAAATTTCATCCATTGGCATGAAATTTACTTTATTTGAATCAGGATATTCACATACGTCGAATCCGATAAAAGTTCTTATATCCAGATAAACGCAAGGTTCTTCCGTATGGTTAAACACTAGATGGGTACCGGTTTCGCCTGGTTCGATGACTATCAAATCGCCGCTGTAGTCCGTCTCCAGTCCGGCGGGCGTTCTCAACGTGGCAGAACCGGAGATTATCATAAACAATTCTTCCCCATACCGGTGAAAATGATAGGGACAATTATATTGACCGGGATGCAGTTGTCGCAGGTCAAAGTTCAATTGCTGGGGCTTTATCCCTTTCTTCTCACGGGAAACATCGGAAAACAGTCTGAAATTGTTTATCCTGTCCGTATCTTCCTTAAATTTTCGTTCCTTAAATTCTCGTTCGTTTGACTTTAAAATTGTTGCCATAATATTTATTGTATAATCGTTTCAAATCCTCGTGTACTTTCACGACCGCAAAGGTAACATTTTTTCCCTTATCCAATTTAAATTATGATTCGATGCTTCAATTGAGACTAATTACGGCATTTCGACGAGACAAGTCTCATTAGATTTCTCTGATTTATGTTTTCCGGTGAGCAAAAAAGGTGAAAAAGAGTAATTTTGTCCTCTGAATCTCTAAAGTAAAATGATATGAATAATTACAACAAGGTTCGGGACTTTCTTACAATAAAAAAAACACGTGGACGGTAGGTCAATTTTCAAATTTTTGACTACTTTTGCAGAGTATCATTAAATGGCAATAAAAATGGAAACAATATTGGAAAAAAAGACATTAGACAAGGAAGCGAGCGACAGAATTAGTTTTATTACGTTCATTATTCCGGAATTTGCCGATGAATATAAAATGGACAGGCAGGAGGCTTACCGTTATCTGAAAAAATATGGAGGTCTGGATTATATCTTCAAACATTGGTGGACGCTGCACGTGGATAACCCTTTCTGGTCGGTGAGGGCAATATACGAAGCGTGCCGGAAAAACGGAGGATTACAATGAAAGTTTATCATGGCAGCAGTGTGAAAATCATTGACATTGACCTGTCGAAGTGCGAACCACATCGCGACTTCGGAAAGGGTTTTTATGTTACCAACATTCGCGAACAGGCAGCGTATTGGGCGGAAAGAAAGGGGGAAGACAACGGTACAAAGGGTTTCGTGACCGAATTTGAATTTATCGAAACAGCTTTTGAACATTGGAACTTTAAAATACTCCGCTTTAATGATTATACGGAAGAATGGCTGGATTTTATAGTCATGAACCGTAATCGCAATTTACCTGTTCCCGCTCACGACTATGATATTGTGGAAGGACCCGTTGCTGATGACAAAGTAACCCAACGAATCCGGTTCTATCTGGAAGGCGCTGTTTCAAAAGAAGCATTCCTCGAAGAACTCAAATTTTTCAAACACACGCACCAAATTTGTTTCTGTACACGCCGTTCGCTACAAGCGCTGGAACTAATCTACAAAAAAAAGTTTACAGGCATAATCGACGACAACATTACCCAATCCCTTGTGGCGAGTTATAACCTGTCCGAAAGAGAAATCCTTGACGTCTATTTTGAATCCCAAACCTACAAGATGCTCATCGACGAATCCACCGGACTGTACAAAAAGTCATGGACGGAAGTATATCAACTGCTTTTGAGCGAATTGAAACTGAAAAAATAAACTGTGATTTCTGTGATTCGTATGATTTCCCCGATTTTTCTCCATCACCCTCTCTGTTAAAGCTCCTATTGCTCGGTAGAGTGTGGAAATTGCTTCCTGTTTCGGCTTATGACCGGCTCAGTTCCCATTCAATCGTTTTGGACAATGCACGGTCAACAGAAACAATTTCGTTGTAGCCTAATGATTTTCTGATTTTTGCAGTATCCAGCACAAAATGCTGTCTGGTATTCATATCGTGATATTTTTCGTCCAAAACAACGATATTCCCTGTCCAGTTTAATTTCTTCGCCAGAAGTTCCAGCCATTCACGTTCCGTAAACACCCATTCGTCGGTCAAATTATATATTTCTCCGACTTGTCCCCGCTCTATTGCCAGAGTAATGCCATGTGCGACATTTTCCACATAACATTTGCATGCACGAAAACAACTCATGTCTTTGTGTATCTCAATTGATTTAACGCCGGAAGCCATCTTGTGAACAGGGTCGGCAAATCGGCGATTGGGGTCATTTTTGCCGTAAACCATTCCCAGACGAATAATAACAGTATTAAGTAATGGACTTTGCAATGTTGCCTGTTCAACAGGTATTTTGTCGTAGTTATGGGCATAATCAACGTTCAGCCTGCCGCGATACGGATAAAGAATATTTCGTAGCGGAGACTCTTCTGTAAAAGGCACAGGTACAGGTTCTGCTTCGGAAAGACCCACCAAAATCTCATATCCCTTGTAAACATCAGCGCTGGACAGTATGACCGTTTTCATGGGACAATTGTCAAGAGCTTTTTCCAGTGCAGAGATATGGCTTTGAAAATAAGCAATCATGTGAACGATGACGTCCGGTTTTGTGCTTCTAATCGCAATCCGTAAATCTTCCGTATTTCCGCAATCGCCTTTTATGTGTGTGCAATTGTCGGAAATATTCACCGATGAACGATGAAACAAAGTTACTGTATGTCTCGCGTTCAGAAGTTTTTCCACAACGACAGGTCCTATAAAATTTGTACCGCCAATGATAAGTATTTTCATCTATTGACTGTTTTATTTTCCCTGTATGCGTTTAACTTCCCTGTCAAAATCGGAAATGTAATTTTCGTCCTGAATTTTACGGTAGGTTTCATATTCCTGTTCGGCTTTCAGTTTAGCCTCCAATGCACTGACTTTTCCTTTATCCTGCAAGATTGGGTATTGCGAAAGTTCTAGAAACTGATTCAAAAACTGTATCCATTCCTGCATATTGGTTGTAATACCTCTTGCCGCCCTATTTTCGGCAAGGTCAAGATATGCGGAAACAAGCCGGTTTAATTCCCTGACATGCGCTTCACTCAAATAATTTTTGGCAATATGCGTATCTGATTTTAGTATTTTTCCTTCCGGCGCATGTTTCCATGTTGTTAGTCCCATATATAATTTAGCGGCGTCTGCCGAGGTATAAATAATCTCTGCAGCGGTTTTTCCGGTAATAGCCCAGTGTAATTTGTTCTGAACTGTGGCAAAAAAATCTTTGGTTACGGGTGAGTTTTTATCATAATCTGCCGAAAGAGCATAAATGTCGGTGATTTTCTGATAAAATCGACGTTCGCTTGCCC
>JAISDH010000115.1 GCA_031264975.1 Bacteroidales bacterium | reverse complement strand
TCCGGTTTGCCATCGTTAATCTGATTCGCTGTCGGCTATCGCCGACGTGACCTTTCAGCGAAAGGTCACCCACCTCTCACATTTTAACCGATAACTTCAAAGCATTTTTTGAACACTTCGCCGGTTTCTTTAATTGCTTCGACGGTTTTTTGAGCAAAATCAACCTGTTTCTTTGAATTATCACGAATCGTTTTCAAGTGGTCATTGCCTAAATTTTTGTTCTGATAATCGGTGTAGGCGGTTGATCCGCGTACTATTACCTGATTATCTTTTTGTTTGCCTTTTTTACCCATGATTTCGGCTTCGGCAATTTGTTTCATCTTGTCAGTAATTTCTTCCGACCAGCCGAATTTTAACGCGTCGGCGTCAATCATATTCATTGCCTTTGTAACTTTTTCTTCTGTCGATAATAGGGCGTCTTGCGCTTTTTGATACAAACTATAAGATTCCGCTTGCTTCTCAAACGCGGCTTTGGCTTTGTCCTGCGCGGCGATTAAGTCTTCCTGACTTAAATTCATCTGCTGTGCATATATTGCCATATTACTACAAACATCTTGTAACGTTTCAACTTTCTCGAAATACTTTTTTATCCCGGTTGCTTGGGCAAAAGCGTCGGCGGCTCTTTTTGTTGCATTTGAAAATTCTTGCGCGTTAATAATTCCGTCACTTGACCATAATTTTAATTTATTATTTGTTTCATTTAATATATCACTGGCAGTCTTAAACGGTTCAACCATTTTTTCGACACCTTCGGCTTGCCGAAAATTCTTTACGGCATTGTCAATAGCATTTTGTGTTTCTTTAACTGTCATCTCATTGGCTTGGTCATTACGCTTAATGACTTCTTTGATTGTATCCATTTGTTTCATTAACGTATCATAATTAGATAACTTTTCAGAAATATCCAAACCAGCGTCTTGAGCAAATTCTTTACGGTTTAAGGCTTGCTGATTTGCTATTTGGGCTTGTGTTAACGTCGGTATTTTTGCCTGAATATCTTGTAACTTTTTAAGCGTTTGGATTGCCTCTTCATTGCGCTCTTTAAGTGATTCAATCGTCCCCTTGTCGGTTGTATTGGCAATGAGTTTCTTTTTTGTTTCAATTTCGGCAGTGAGAGCATTGATTTTTTCCTGTAACTGTTTCGGTTCGTTAATCGCCTTTTGTAACTCTGCGGCTCTGTCGGAGGCTTTTTCAACCGGAGTTTTAGCCGCTTCTTGAATCTTGTTCATTACGTCAAGCATTTTTTTGTGTTCGTCAACTGTTTCTCTTAGACTGTTTTTATATTTTTCCGTAACATTTTTAAGCATTTCGGTTTTTTCAACGGCACGTTGTGCCGCTTCTTGCGCTTCTACCGATGATTGGCGAAAATATTGAAACGCCTTAACTATTCCGTAAATAAGCCCCGCAATTGCCAGCAAGACTAAAAAGGCAACTAAAAATGGATTAGATAATATTACAGTATTTAAGAACATTTGCGCTCTCGTCCACACTATTGTTAGTGCAATATTTAACCCCGTCATTGTTGCGACGACCTGCAACAAACCAATCAATCTTGTTATTCCGGCAATAAATGCCAATATTATTACGTTGCCTCTTAATGCAATATACGTTCCGTAAATTGCACTTAAAACAATCGCCATAGAAGTTAATATTTTTAATGTCCTGTAAATTAAAACAAAATTTGTACCCCAATATTCGTTGGCGATATTTATTGTAGTTGCGATAGTCGATAACGCCTTGCCAATTGTCCACAATAACGCTCCAACCATATCCATTATTCCGCTTGACATTAGTAGAGACCACTTTTCCCATGCATCGCGAATCGCTTCTAGTCCATGCTGTAACGGCGTTAATGTTCCGTTTAATTTTGCGGTTTTTCTATTCATTACTTCTACCGTTATTGCCATAGCCGCCAACAAAGGAATGCCGGACAAAAATATAAGCCTACTGGCAAGCAGTAAAATATTGTTAGTAAGCATACCAATTGTTACGCTAGTCATTGCCGCGTGAAACGTTAATCCTCTAAACCACATTGTTAATGCTGTCAACGCAAGTATCATCAATCCGGTTCTAATAACAAAAGATAATGAAGCCGCTACAACTCTAAATCCCATTGCCGTTGCGCTTAATGCTGGGAAAAAATTGGCGGTAAAATTAAGCATATTACTTGTAAGAACCAAAACCCTTTGAGCAAGTAACTCTACTTGTTCCGCCAATGTTTGTACCTGTTCAATTGCCAAGCGTATATTTTGTACAAAATCAGTCGCTATTGTTATTGCAGATTTTTTAACAACGTCTTCAAAAACAATAATGCTATCCGCTACATTGTTAATAGACTTAGTTAAATCCTGTACATTCCTAGCAGCGGATTGAATTCCGCTGTTAAAATTTGTAACTCTTGCTTTGACCTCTACGGCTAACGGGACTATTGTTGCCATTGTATTTTTAGGGTAAAATAGTTGTTTTACTTTATTAAAAAATTTTTCAAAAGGGTATTATTATGAGTAAAAAACAAGTAAATTCAGGCTGTTTAGGAGGTGGTTGCGGGGCATTTATCCTTGTTGCTATGCCCATATGCGCTATTCCGGTACAATTCGCTGATATTCCGATGTATTGCCGTATTCTCTTAATTGCATGGCTTATACTTGGAATAACATTTTTTGTGTTTTCGTTTCGCCGCATTCAACAAATCCAAAAGGCTCGCGGTACGGAATTAGGCTTGCTTGATTACTGGATTGCCTCGTGGTTTTTTTGGGGTTAAAGTTACCGTCTCCACCTTCCTATAAACCGTTTAATATTGTTTACTTCTCGTTCCACTATGTCATCAGGCGCGAATTCTTTCAATACGTACTTGAATTTCAGTAAACAATCTTCAAGTTTG
>JAISDH010000041.1 GCA_031264975.1 Bacteroidales bacterium | reverse complement strand
TTACAAGACTATCATATCATTCCCGTCAAACGACCAATAGGGATTATAAGCCACTTCCCAATAATAACCGTCTGGGTCGGCAAAATAAGCATGATAACCACCCCAGAAGACTTTTTGCGGTTCTTTGACAATGGTTGCTCCTGCGCTACGGGCAAGTTCGATGACTTCATGCACTTTCTGTTCGGTCTTGACGTTATACGCCAGGGTGATACCTCCAAATCCATGTCCTGTTTCCGGCGGATTGATTTCGCTAATATCCAGCACCAGCAGTTCCAGCGGACACAATTCAAATTTTGTACCGGTGGTATTAAAGAAGATAACTTTCGGGCTGTCTTCCTTTTCAGCAGTTTGAAAACCAAGTCCATCACGATAAAACCGGACGGATTTTTTCATGTCCCTTACTCCAAGGGCAATTACACTAATTCTATTCATACTGTTTTTATTCTGTTAAAAGTAATATGCTTTTCTTTCAATGAGATTTTCCCGACTTCGTAGCCGTATTCTTTTGCTTCTTTTTTATAGGTCAAAAACGAATGGTCAATATCAAATCCGGCAACCGTTTTTATTTCCTCGAAAGTGAGTTTTATTTGCATCTCTCCCCTATTGTCGAGATATTTCCATAAAGAATCATATTTGCTCATCGTCAATCTGTTTTTATTTTATCCTTATTATTTTTATTCCGGCTTGTTTTTCCCTTGCTTTCCTGTAAACTCTTCTACAATCATCTTATATACAATAACCCGTTCCATTATTTTTTCATCAAAATGATACGTCGCGCTTTTTCCGGTCTGATGCTTCATTAATCTGTTCAATCCATCCTCTTTTTCGGCTGTCGTATCCAGCAGGATTATTTTTCCTGTACCGACAATGCTTTCAAAGACATAATTATAGTTGCACGGTTTTTCTCCTTCGACTAAAACGCCGTTACAATCAATTTCAAAACATGCCCGATTATTCCTTTTTATTATTTCCAACTTTTTTCCTTCGCAAGCGCTATGAAAATACAGAGTTAACCCGTCATCTCCAAAGGAATAACCATAATTCAAAGGAACAATGTAGGGTTGGTTATTATCAGAGAGCGCAAGTCTGCAAACTTTGTTTTTATCAATAATTTTTAGCTTCTCTTGGACGTCCGCTATCTCTTTATCTTTCCTTCGCATAGTATGAAACTGTTTTGTCGTTAAACGATTTATTGTATTTTGACTGCAAAGGTAACACTTTTCTCCTTATCAATTCATTCTCCAACAATAATTCCACCTTCTTTCTGTTCCGCTCCTGATACGCACGGTAGCCCAATATGAAAATGAATTGACAATTTTTAATTCCAGAGTAGAAATAAAAAATAATTTTGTCAATTCGGAAATTGGCATTATCCTTGTAGCATAATTTTATAACGACTGATAATTATTGCTGAATCGTTGCGGGTTATCAGTCGTTTTCTATTGCGGTAATGCAATATTGCACTTTTTGCCCGCTACTCTTACCCTGCGAAAACGCCGCTTGGAATATCCTTTCAAAATGCAGAAATATTTTGCAGTTTCAACTATTGTTTGTACTTCCGCATTCAACACGTTCATATCGCTTTACCGAACTGACAGCGGTTTGCCTGTCGAACGGCGAGACGCAGTTATTGATTTCTTGGATTTTACTTTTTTATCCTTCGCTTTCAATCGATATTCTCTGATATAGGAACTGATTTCTTCTCTGTCAGCATCCGACAAAACGCCGCTATCAATAACAAAATCTACTCCTTTTGGTTCTCTTATAAATCCCATAAGTCTTCTATTTTAGCATGGAAAAGGTATCATTCATTAGGAAATTTTCCAAATGTTACCTCTTATTTCTATTCCCTGTTCTCTGCTATCAAAGCGGACAAACATTCGTTAAACATGGTAAGCCTGTTACCCAACAAGGCAAAAAACTCCCTGTCAATAGTTTCCACCGTTACAACTGCTTTTTTTACAATCTCTTTTCCGTTGTCCGTGATGTCAATTGTCTTTGCCCTTGTGTCGGTAGCGTGTTCCTGCCTTC
The DNA here is from genome assembly GCA_031264975.1 of Bacteroidales bacterium. Taxonomy (GTDB): domain Bacteria; phylum Bacteroidota; class Bacteroidia; order Bacteroidales; family WCHB1-69; genus JAIROC01. The sequence continues at coordinate 817 of JAISDH010000041.1, read as the reverse complement.
GAATCAACCCTTTTTTCAACAGGGTTTTCAGCACAGAGGATGTTGTCATCGGGTCTATTTTTGAATGCCGCGACAGGACAATTTGTGTAACTTCCCTGTTATGCAACGTCAGCCAGTGCAAACTTGCCATCAGCACATATTGTGAATGAGTCAGGTCGTACTGCACCAGCGCATCCCTGATTCTTCGCTGCCAGAGCGTGGTAACCTGCCACAGCAGAAAGCCGGAGCTGTCTTCGGCTTTCGCTACGCTGAAAGTATTGTCTCTGTTTTTCATCAATAGTTACGCGCCGCTTTAATCTGTTCCTGCATATCGGCGGGCAGGGCTTCCGCATTTTTTTGAGCAACGAGTTTTACCCACAGAAAACTTAGCAGCCCTTTGACGGTAATAGTGATAGTGATTTTTAATCCATCGCCGGTTTCTTCAAATAGATGGTCATCGTACATCTTAGCGAGCGGAAATTTGGTAAGGCTAAGAAACCTTTTATTTTCAATTACTACAGGCAACTCTATCTTCACATTCGGTCCGCCTTTAGGGCGCAGTGTAATGAGGCTACCAACTTCGAACTTGCCTTCAATTTTGGCAAATTCAATACCATTATCCCATGTATGCCAATTATCTACATCGGCAAACAATTTCCACATTTGTTCTTTTGTAACATCTTTGGTTACGATTGAATGAGATTTACTCCACATACGTTTATTTGTAACTACTCAGGTACCCTAAAAAAGAAAAAAGGATGAAATCCGAGAAAAATATTATCTTTACGGCGTGGAAGAGACGATAATCATAAAACGTTCGGAATATGAACAGCTATTA
>JAISDH010000038.1 GCA_031264975.1 Bacteroidales bacterium | reverse complement strand
CGAAATGATGAAAAATTTTGAACATATACAATACCCCTGGTTGAAGAATAAAAAAATCAAATTCCTGCCTGTGGCATCTTCTTAAAATTAGGGCCGGTATTTATACATGAAAATCTGTGTTAAAAAAAGTTTTTATGTGACTGTGTGAGTTGTGATTATTTTTTTGTCTGAACTGTGATTTTTTTTGATTGTCTGGGGAGGATTTTCAGGATGAAAGGTGGATACAACAAAATTCTACATTTCAATTACCTGCAGAGTGGGGTGTCAAAATCCAGGTTATTTTTCCATCCCCGCAAAAACAGGGCATGCCCTGTCTGTTTCATCCCTAATTGTTAATTATTAATTGTTAAAATCGTTTCCCAGGTTCCATACGAGCGAAAATATAAACCTGTTCCGTTTCCACATTGCGCTGAGATTAATCAATTCCACTCTGTCTCTGGGAGTATGGTAATCGTTGTGAAGTCCGCTTGTCAGCAGTACTGCGGGAATATTGTTTTTTGCGAAATTATAATGGTCTGAACGGTTAAACAGCGAGTTAAGATCCTCTGCATTAATTGTAATACTGTCGCTGTTCGAGTTTTTGACATGTTCGAATAAATTTCCGTTCTTCTGTTTATCGTTTACAATATAAATATAATCTCCGCCCGTTGATTTATATTTGCCGTCAATACGTCCCACCATGTCGACATTGATGCATGCCTTTGCGTCGGCCAGGGGAAATACCGGATTTTTAACATAATAGCTCGACCCTATAAGCCCCATCTCCTCGGCGGCAGGGAACAGAAGAACAAGTGAGCGGCGCAGTCCATTGCCCTCTTTTTTCGCTTTTGACACTATCCGGGCTATCTCGAGGATGCTCGACACTCCGGACGCATTGTCGTCGGCTCCATAGTATGTGTTGCCGTTCATAATTCCCATGTGATCATAGTGCGCCGACAGGACAATGTATTCATTCTTCAAATCCGAACCCTCTATTACGCCAATGATATTGTTCACATTCATTTTAGCATATTTCACATTTCCATGGATTTCGGCGGAAGTTTTCAATGTAATGATTTTCGGTTTCCCGGTTTTTTCAAGCTCGTCGATGATTCCCTCTACTGTTTTCCCTTTCGATTTGAGCAGTCTGTTAGCCAGTTTTGTATCAATATTCACTCTGTTATAGTTATATTTATGGTTATACTTGCTTTCAAACTCGTCGATGATTCCCTCTATTCTGTTAGCCAGATTTGCATCAATATTCACTTTGTTATATTTATACTTGCTTTCAGGAGGGGTATAATATACTCTTTCGGATATTTCCGAAGATACGGGCTTGAAATCGAGGAAAATATCAATGACCGTTCCCGGTATCTGGTCGTCAGCGTATTCAAGCGACACATCGCTTAATTTCATTATTACCTTATCTTTGATATTGCCGGGTTTAATGCCGGCGGCGGTTTCTTTGTTTGATGCAATAAATATTATCTCATTAATATTAAGTATGGTATCCTGATTATACTGATTCTCGTATTTGTAATCATTTGGAAAATCGTCGCCATTCACTGTAAACCGTTTTCTGGCAGCATTGAAACTTTTGATGCTGTTAAGGTCTTGAAAATAAGAACTGCCATTACCCGGTTTTATACCGCAGGAATCCAGGCAGGCCGCGATATATTCCTGTGCAATATCATTTCCCCGCTGTCCGGTTCCTCTTCCTTCGAACTCGTCGGAAGCCAAAGCAGAAAGATATGTAAGCATTTTTACGGAATCAATCTGTTCGAGATAGCCTGATATTACCGATTTTTGAGCAAATAATCCCGCCGAAACGGTTAAAAGTATCACTAAAAACGTGTATTTAATATAATTAACCATAATTGAAATATTTTAATTTGGCCTCAAACGTACATATAAATTTATGAATAAAAAAATAATATCACAATAGTTGGAGCGTGAAATATTGACGGTTTTGCGATGGGTAAGTAACAGAAAGGAAGGCATTCCAAAAAAGACGCCTTCCTTTCACTATAAATAACACGATACGATTAGAATTTATTCATTTTTCTCTCTTAATTTCTTCGGTGTGATATACTGATTTTGACGGACGGGAGTTTTATCCATGGAAGAACCGATAAATGTGGCCTGATTACCCGTATGTTTTGTCTTCGGTAAAATATTTTCATCTGTGCCGAATATTTTGTTTATTGTGGCATGTAACAGCAGTTCTTCCGTATCGCCAAGCTGCCTGATTATATCGGTATTATGTTCATATATTTCCCTGTCGGGAACAAATCCATCTCCATATTCCGAAAAATTATCGGCATTTGACAGTTTTAATATGATAGGCTGCATTCCCCATTTATTATCCTCCTGTTTAACAGGATCGGTTTCGTATATCGTAATTGAACCTACGTTTTTACCGGCAGTCGTTCCTCCGATTAATACTACATTCATATAAGGTCTCAGTCCATTGATAAGCAATTCGCTGGCGGAAGCCGACCGTTCTGAAACTATGCAATACAGAGCAGGAAGTCCGGAGAGACTGTTGATTGGAACTCTTTCTGTTACCTGTCCCGAACCGTTGTATTTTTCTATATTTTTAATGAAATATGTCTTGTTGTAATCATTTCCGTACTCTCTGCTTAGCTCCTGGTTAATAATTCGATTATATTCCTGTACATAAAATATGTGATTTTCAGACTGTCCGGAGATCATGCTGGCAAGAGCTTCCGCCGTAATAACTGCGCCGCCGCTGTTATAACGCAAATCAACAATCAATTCATCAATCCGTTCCGATTTAAATCGGTAAAAAAGATCATTCAGCTCTTTTTCGTATGAAACGCTTCCGTCTCCCCTGTCGCGGGCAAAGAAATTGTATACAAAATAACCGATTTTTTTGTTCGACATATTATAAACGGTATCCAGTAAAATCGGATTTTCGGGATAATTCTCTATGACGTCAAGCGCGACACTGTTTACGCCGATAATAGTATTTCCCGAAATTTCAGATATGCCGAGGGTATGGTATTTCGAAGTCTGTTTCGTCAGCGACGAATAGTTATCAACAGTTATTTGCGTTCCATTAATCTTGTGGAAATAACTTCCCCGCATCAATCCTGCAGCTTCGGCGGGAGTACCGGGCTTGATGTATGTAATGTAGCCAATCACTTCCGAACTGTTTTGCGACATTCGCAGAAGATTATAGTCATATCCTGCTTCGGTACTGACTCCTGAGAGGGAATTAAGCAATTCCAGATAATTCTCCTGTATCCACGAAAACCTGTCAACGGGACGATACAGTAAGGATTCGAAATAGTCGGAAGGAGACAGGGTTTTGTCTGTTTTGGACGGGAGATGTGTTTCCCACAAATAATAAAGCTTCATGTTTTTCAATATCCATTCATTCACATCCTTATTCGGATTGTCTGCTGCCTTACCTCCATTATCTCTATCACAGGATGTAATAATGACGATAAATAATATCGCCATCGCTAATGACAAAATTCTATTTTGCATTGTTTTTGAATTAATTATAACTTCTTTCATATCCATATCAGTTTATTTTTACGGCGCAAATTTAGGCAAATTTTTTATAACTGGTAACGTGTAAAAAAATAAAGGTGCAGGATTTTACCCGGATGCACGATAAAAATCCCGATTGATAAAACAGTTCGCTGCTTTCAGATACTGAAATATTTTTTTGTCGCAACAAATTCAGTCAAACAAATTCAGCAGCCGGATTCCCACAACTGACATTTTGTCGTTTTTTGCGACGCCGTTGTCAGTAAAAGCGAGGATTTCCTCGCTCGGAGAGGCAATTTCCCCGCTCGGAGAGGCAAATTTTCTTTCTCGATTTTTATCTGCCCGCACGATTCGTTATAGAGCCATAAAAAGCGAAAGAACACAAAGGGATTTGTGCTCTTTCTTTGAATTTAATAAATTTTTTAAACAAAGATATTCAAATTAATT
>JAISDH010000517.1 GCA_031264975.1 Bacteroidales bacterium | reverse complement strand
TCTACAGTCTCCGTCTGTATACTTCGTCCGCAGTCTCATCCATAAGATACCGGCGATGACCGATAAATCCCGCAGGGATGACACCTTATTAACCGTATACTTCAGTGTACGGATACAGTAGCAGGTACAGTAGCGAGTACAGGCAAACACAGCGGCGACAAACCGGGACAACAAAACTGTTATATGTTGTTTATTTTTCATTTCTTAGCTAAGACTGTTGAATATAATGGTCAAAATCGCATTATTAAATGCCCATTTTCGATTTATTAAATTCTGCTGCTGAGCACGGAAGAAAGAATTTTATGTCCATAGCGCCTCAAAATAATATTTCGCCGTAATTTAAAATTTCCTTGGGTTTCAAATTATTTCATACATTTGCGGGCAAATAATAGGCTAATTTTAGACATCGATTAAACTAATGTTGGAAGTAATATAGTGTCGAACAGTAAATTATAAGCAAATGGAAAGTTTGTTAGATCTCCAGCCGAGAGCGGTATTCGGCTATTTTGACGAGATATGTAAAGTCCCGCGTCCATCGAAAAGGGAGAAAAAAATAGTGGAATATTTGATTGATTTTGCCAGGAATCATTCTTTGGAATATAAAAAAGACGGAGCTGGTAATATCCTGATAACTAAACCTGCATCAAAAGGAATGGAAGACGTGGAAACCGTAGCGCTGCAAAGTCATGTTGATATGGTTGCCGAAAAAAACGATGGCGTTGAACACAATTTCGAGAACGACCCGATTGTTCCGTATATCGAAAACGGCTGGATTAAAGCCAAAGGAACAACTCTGGGAGCGGATTGTGGAATCGGAATGGCTGCAATGCTGGCAATACTCGCCGACAAGGATATTAAGCATGGTATGCTGGAATGTCTTTTTACCGTCGAGGAAGAAACAGGATTGTCGGGGGCAAAAGCGCTGGCTAAAGATTTTCTATCGGCGAAAATACTTCTAAACCTTGATTCTGAAGACGATGGCGAGCTGTTTATAGGCTGTGCCGGCGGTATAGACACAATAATCCGCCTGACTTACATAACCGAACCAGTTCCCTCTGATTATGTGACATACAAACTCTCAATAAAAGGACTTTTGGGCGGACATTCCGGAGACGATATTGACAAGGGAAGACCTAATGCCATAAAACTGTTGAACCGTTTTCTGTGGCGGATGTCTTTGAAATATGATTTCAGACTGAGTAACTATGATGGAGGAAATCTCCGAAACGCTATTCCAAGAGAAGCATTTGCAGTTCTTAGTATTGGCAGTGATTTGGCGTCTAAAATTGCAAAAAATTTCACTGTCTTCAAAAAGCATTTGGAAGACGAATACCGTCATGTCGAGAAAGAAATGAAGGTTGAGTTTGTCAAAACAGCTACACCCCATAATGTTATCGACGAGATAAGCCAGTTTGACCTTTTAGCCGCCATACAGGCTTGTCCTTCGGGAGTGATTGCCATGAGTTCGAAAATCAATGGACTGGTTGAAACTTCCACAAATCTGGCGTCGGTGAAGTTTGTTCACGGCAGGGAAGCGCTGATCACTACCAGCCAGCGCAGTTCGATTAAAAGCAAACTGTATGATACTGTCGATACCATAAAAGGTCTGTTTTCCCTTACGAGTGCAAGAACTTCTACCTCCAATGCCTATCCGGGATGGGAGCCTGATATTGATTCCGAAATACTCAGGATAACAAAAACCGCTTATAAAGAATTATTTAACGAAGAACCGAAAGTTAAGGCTATTCATGCAGGACTTGAATGCGGGCTGTTTTTGGAAAAATATCCCAATCTGGACATGATTTCTTTCGGTCCCACAATCAAAGACGTCCACTCGCCCGGCGAAAGACTGGAAATTGCTACGGTAGATAAGTTTTGGAAATTGTTGAAAACCATTCTTTCCGGAATTCCGAAAAAAACAGCCTGAACAACGATGGTTTACTTCGATTATGATGACGACTGTTATTATGTCCTGATTAAGCGTCATTTCGCTCTTAGTTGCGGCACGAAACGAACACTTGCAATGACGAATGTATTTATTTATGCGTACAAAACGTAAGAAAGGGTACCCTGATTTTCAGGACACCCCCTCTACAAACATTTTTAAATTTCACATACAAGATCTCTGACACTGTTTCGTTTTCAGGCTTTGCATGGCACTGCCAAAAACGAATCAAACATCCATACTGTTTTTTCCTGATCTTCGAGATAGTCGCCAAACATGTTTACTGTGGCCTCATCATTACAATCACTTGCAAGACTTACTATCTCCCTTTCCTTTGCAATAATTATTTTGTAAGAATCCAAAAGAGATTTCACAATTTCGTCTTCACAGCAGAGAGCTGAAATTTCCTTTATCGAAGATATTTTCAGATACTGTGAAAAATTGTTTTCCGGAGTACCGCCCAACGCAAGAATACGTTCTGCGATCTCATCAATTTTGTCTGAAAGATAATCATACTGATCTTCAAACTGTTTGTGTAAGGTGAAAAATTGTTTTCCCTTTATGTTCCAGTGAAATCCGCGCATGTTCGCATAAAATACTTGAACATTAGCCAGCAAATCACCTAATTTGGAAACAATAGCGCCTGCTTCCTCTTTCTTAATACCTGTAAAATTTATAACCGACATAACATTTTAATTAATATCTAATTTTTATTTATTCACTTCCTCTTTCAATATATGTTCAAAAGAGAATATACAGAAACAAACGATATTGATAATTGTTCACTTCTTCCGCTATTGTCTGAACTGTGATTTTCTTGATTTAACTGATTAAGATATGCGAAATAAACAAGATATAACAACGTGAACTTTCTGGATTGCTTCGTTCCTGCTTCATTTTTTCGCAAAAAACTCATTAATCCTTGCAAAAGCCTGTTCTGCCTTTTCCGAAAGTTTGCCTGAAAACTCTTCCGTTTTATCGGCAAGGCTGCTTAGTGAATCTTTTATCTCGTCAGTAAAAACCTCTGCCTTATTTCTCAGAACGTCGCTCAGTTCGAGCTTTTTCCCTTCGAAAATTTCCGGTAAATAATCCCTGATAAACAGAGGCAGCCTTTTTTCCAGATGGTTTTTCAGGATACCGATTACCTGATCCACCTGTTCGATTGTCAAGCCTGCATTTTCGAGTTTTGTTGCCAGACTGGCAGTCGAACAGTGCAGGGCGTTTTTTGCCTCCTCGATAGCTTTGGCATAGTTGGGTTCTTCGGCGACTTCTCCTACATATTCCACATACTGAACCACATTGTCCCTGTCGATAACAATTACTCCTCTGGTCAGCAATCCGAGTTCTTCCATAAGGAAGCCGTATTTTTCGCCAAATTCGTTATCCTTATAATCCGACAGTACTGTTACCCTGCTGATTCCTTCCGCTCCGCAAAAACGGCTTTGAGCAAAAGGCAAATCCTTTGATATGCAGAGTATCGCTATCCCTTCTCCAAGCTTTGAGGCTTCCATATTGAAGCGTTTTGTCTGGATTGCGCAAACGCCCGTATCAATGGATGGAAACACCGAGATTATTTTCACCTTATCCTTGAAATCAGACAGTTTCACCGGGTTCATAGCCGTTCCGGTCAATGTAAAGTCGGGAGCAGTCTGTCCCGCTTTTGTTTCGTTTCCTGTTATCGTTACAGG
>JAISDH010000515.1 GCA_031264975.1 Bacteroidales bacterium | reverse complement strand
GAATTACTTGCCGAAGAAGAATGTTATTTTCAGGCTACATGGAAACAATATTTGCAATCCATCTCTATCAAAGAACGGAAGAATCCAAATTTACAAAGACAACACATGCCCAAACGTTTCTGGAAATACTTGACAGAGAAACAGTGATTAGAGATTAATATTTGTTTTCTTTCGCCCTCTTTCCTTGCACCTTCTTTTAGCACACAGATGGCGCAGATTAAAAGGATTTTCGCAAATAATAAAATCTGTGTGCATCCTTTCAAATATGTATTATCTATGTACTTATATTTATCATCCTGCTCATCCTCTAATCCGGAGAATCCTGATTCAGACAAAAAAGGGCAAAAGGATTAAATACTAATCACTATTTTCGTGGCTTGCCTGCCTGTTGCTTGTTGCCTGTTGCTTGTTGCCATCTTCCTTTCGCCCATTCGTCCTTTCGCCCCAAGCTACCCTTCACGCACGGCGCACACTTAAAAAAGGGTACTCTTCAAATGAAGGTACCCTTTTTACTTTTTGTTTTTTTTGATTTGATTAAATGGTATGGTATGGTTTTACTATGTCCGTACCTGTTTTAATTGCTTTTTCATTTTCGGGGATTAACCCATGATGTCGGGCGGGTAATGATTTCTCAAGTCCTTTGCGAATAAATTCGTCCTGAACGATAGGTTTATATTTCAAAAACCCACCTAAAACTATCATGTTGAATAGCTTTGGAATCCCTATTTCTGCCGCTTTGTCTGTGGCTGCAATTTGATAGATATTAATATCCTTACGAACCGGATGTCGAGTAATGCCGTTAGGGTCATAGAGAAGTAAGCCTCCTTTTTTGACGGCATTTTCAAATTTATCCAATGATTGCTGGTTGAGAATAATTGCTGAATCAAATACGGACAACACCGGAGAATTAATCCGTTCGTCGCTAATGATAACAGTTACATTTGACGTTCCCCCACGCATTTCTGGACCATAACTTGGCATCCAACTAACTTCTTTATTTTGCATTACACCGGAATAAGCAAGTATTTTACCCATAGAGAGAACCCCTTGTCCTCCAAAACCGGCTATAATTATTTCTTCAGTCATATCTTTTGCTTTAATATGTTACAAAATTAATTTATTTGTTTTCTGTTGGTACTTTTATATCACCTAATGGATACAATGTCAACATATTTTCTTCCAACCATTTATTAGACGCAACAGGAGACATTTTCCATCCTGAATTACAATTGGAAACTACTTCAATAAAAGAAGTTCCTTTTTGTTTCTTTTGGTTTTCAAATCCCTGTCTGATTGCCTTTTTACATTTACGTACCAAAGCCGGCGTATATACGGCTTGACGGGTAACATAATATGTTCCGGGCAATTGCGCCAATATTTCGGTGATACGTAATGGATTTCCCATTGTGCGAAGGTCGCGTCCGTATGGAGACGTCGACGTCTTCATCCCTTCCAAAGTGGTAGGCGCCATTTGTCCTCCTGTCATTCCGTAAATCCCATTGTTAATAAATATCATGGTGATATTTTCGCCTCGATTGCAGGCATGAATGGTTTCTCCTGTTCCGATAGCCGCCAAATCTCCGTCTCCCTGATAAGTAAAAACATGAAAATCGGGTTTCAAGCGTTTAATTGCAGTGGCAAGCGCGGGCGCTCTACCGTGAGCTGCTTCTTGCATATCTACTTCAAAATAATTGTACGCCAACACAGAGCATCCCACCGGGGCAACTCCAACTGTTGTTTCCTGGATTCCCATTTCTTCTATCACTTCTGCAATGATGCGGTGAACAGTACCATGTCCACACCCCGGACAATAATGTAATACATTGTCTGTAAGTACCGGGGTTTTTCTATATACTAAATTTTCGGGTTTGATTATACTTTCATTCATAATGATTAACCTCCAATAATTTTTGTTTCTAATACTTCTAATACTTCCTGCGGCGTCGGAATCATTCCGCCAAAACGACCAAAGTGTTCTACCTTGACTTTATGTTGAGTTGCCAATAAAACGTCTTCAACCATTTGACCGGCGCTCATTTCCACAGATAACATTCCTTTGACTTTACTTGTCATGTCGCGTAATACTTTTGTAGGGAAGGGCCACAAGGTAATGGGACGCACCAAACCTATCTTTATTCCTTTTTCTCTTCCCAACTCAATGGCTTTTTGGCAAATACGGGCAGATGAACCGTAAGCTACGAATACATATTCCGCATCGTCGCAGTTTAATAATTCACAGCGAGCGTCATTTTTTTCGCATTCCCTGTATTTGGCTTGAATACGCAGATTTACCTGTTCCTGTTTGACAGGGTCTAATTGTAATGAAGTTACAATCACATGAGATTGATTTGGATTTTTTCCTGTTGTAGCCCATGGGAAAGTTTTCTTAATATACTCATCTGTCCAACGAGGTTTATAATCGTCAATAACCACTTTTTCCATTACCTGACCTATTACTCCGTCGGATAAAATCATGGCGGGATTGCGGTATTTAAATGCCAATTCAAATCCTAAACCTACAAAATCATACATTTCCTGTACTGAAGCAGGCGCCAATGTGATTAAACGATAATCTCCGTGTCCGCCGCCTTTTGTTGTTTGAAAATAATCTGCCTGCGAAGGTTGTATCGTTCCCAATCCGGGACCTCCGCGAACAACATTAACTACCAAACATGGAAGTTCGGCTCCTGCAATATAAGATAATCCTTCTTGCATCAAACTGATACCCGGACTGGAAGACGTGGTCATTACTCGTTTACCGCAAGCTGCGCCTCCGTATACCATATTAATGGAAGCAACTTCGCTTTCTGCTTGCAATACAACCATTCCTGTCTTTTCGTATGGATTTTCAGCCATTAAATGCTCCAAAATCTCGGATTGAGGGGTTATCGGATAGCCAAAATAGCCGTCCACACCATAGCGAATAGCGCTTTCCGCTACTGCTTCGTTTCCTTTCATTAACCGTAGTTCTTTCATTCTAACTCCTTTTTAATTATTATTTGGCTCTATATACTGTTATTACTCCATCAGGACAGACAATTGCACAATTTGCACAACCTATGCAATCCTCATTTACCATTTCAAGGTAGTTGTAACCCTTCCCATTCACTTTTGAAGACAAAGCGATAACTTTATTTGGACATGCACCCGTACAAACGGCACATCCTTTACACTTTTCAGTGTCAATTACTATAGTTCCTTTTGCCATTATTATTTGATTTTTAAATTATTTCTGAAATTTAATTGTGTTATTATTTTGTTTTACGAAGGTATCAAATTTTATAATAGGATACGCGTTTTTTGATTAAATATTTTCATTATTTCTTCAAATATTATGTCTATCAATCGATTTAGAAAGCGTAATTTATTTTTTGTCAATGTTCGTATAGTAGAAATATAAAAACAAATCGAAACTTACAATAACGATATTGAAGATATAAATATAACTTACCCAATCGAAACCGGACGTTATTTTGTAGATGATACCAAATACATAGCCTGTAATAACAATTACCATAAATACAGGACTTTTCCCTTTTACTATTTTGGTACGTAAACTTTTGATAATAGATACAGGCCAACCAAAAGCAAAACACAGTAACATCATCATTTCACATATCTTACTAAACTGTTCCATGCTGTTTATTCTTTTTTAGCTTATCCATAAACTGTTCCACATTGACGATAAACCGTTCATGTGTTCCTTTTCCTATGATTCCTGTATTATCGTATGCGGTAACTGAGAAAAACAGTTTTCTACCTTCCTGGGCTTCCAACACCGACTCGCACCACACTTTTTCACCTAACGGGGTTGCTTTGGAATGTTGAATATTTAATTGTACTCCCACAGTGGCAAACCCTTCCGGTAAAAAATCATTTACGCTGGTATGCGCCGTATTTTCCATTAACGCTATCATAGCAGGCGTTGCAAATACGTCAATTAACCCTGAACCATACGCTTTTGCAGTATCTTTTAATTCTACCTGTTGTTCTTTGTACGCTTTAATTCCCTTGTTTATAATTATCTCCATGTAAAATAGCATATTTCTCAAACAAAGGCAAAGGTATCATTTATTAACCGGAAAAATCACTTTTTCTCATCAATATTTTGTCTCTACCGACAGACAAAAATTCAATTTCGCTTTTATTTCTTTTACGTTCAATCATATATAGTTTGAAAAAAATATTTTCAAATCTTTATTTTAGCCTGCTTCCACGCATCATTGGAGTAGTATAACAAGGGACGTTGTGCAGTTGGAAATGTGATTTCTAAAATTACTGCAGGTCAATATGTTTAAAGACGCCTTACATCCATAGCAAAAAGGGTTATCCTTTTTTCAAAAAGGGTTATCCCTTTTACCCAAAAGGGTTATCCTTTTTACTCAAAAGGGTTATCCC
>JAISDH010000499.1 GCA_031264975.1 Bacteroidales bacterium | reverse complement strand
GAGGCTTCGTATCCTCCGCCGACAATCTGCACTTTCTCCGCGCCCGCTTTCAGTGCAAGACCGTCGTCTTCAAGTTCGATACAGTAGATGCCTTCGAAACTGCCCCAAATCAGGTATTTCTTTCCATTGTCTTCGATATAGAACTGGTCGATAGAATTTTTCACGCCAATCGAATCGGCATGAATGAGAGGACCTATATCCGTAAACGGTCCCGCCGGACTGTCTGCCACTGCAACGCCGATTCCGCATGTTTCATAGCAATAGGGCGCTGCATGAGTATAATACAATACGTATTTACCGTTAATGTAATTGATGTCGGGAGCCCAGATACCGGCTTCTTCCACTCCCCATGCAGGACGGGTTTCTTTTGTAAAACATGTGCCGACCTGTTCCCAGTCCACTAAATTTTTCGAACGGAAAACAGGCGTATACCTGATGTCCTCCGTCGCATACAGATAAAAATAACCGTCGTCCGCTTTAATCACCGACGGATCGGGCAAACTTACGTCCACCACAGGATTTTTGTAGGTTTTCTCCTTTTGTGGCATACAGGAAAACACCAGAATACCAACTAATATAAACGCTATTGTTTTCATATTTTTTAATAAATTAAAGGTGCAAAGATAGTACATTTTTATTATATATGACGGATTATATTGTTCTTAAAAAATGTTTATGCCTCGCTTTTCATGAAAAACCGGACGGACGGAAAGCAGGCGAAGTTCACGGATTTGATGAGCGACGTCCTCGTTAGAATGGCTGAATCCGACCGGAGATCGCCGCTGAAATAGGGCGTTTATCTTTGCGAATAAATTTTTCGAAAAATGAATTGGCTGGAAAAAGCTATTAAGTGTTTGAAAAACAGTCTGTATCCAATCCCTTCGGAGTTAAATGATATAGACTGGAAAAGCGGACTATCGCCAAAAACCGACAGGCTGGCTCAACATTTATGTGCCTTTTCCAATCGGGAAGGCGGCGGTTTTCTTGTTTTCGGCGTAAACAACGACGCCACACTCTTTTCCGTAACAAAGGAACAATGCGATGAAATTATCGGGAAACTGGGTAATATTGCCCGCCATAACCTGATACCGCCTGTTCCCCTTGAACACGCCACTTTAGACTTCAACGGAAATTCGCTCCTGTTCATACATATTCCCGAAAATACGGAGCGACCCGTATATATGCGGAATGGAACGATTTATGACAGTTACCGGCGTTCGGCAGGACAAACTGTCAGGATGAGCCGTCAGGAAGTAAAACAACTGATTGCCGAATCGCAGAAACTTTTGTTTCACGAGCAAACAGCATTAACGGATGTAACAGCCGATGACGTGCTGCGCCTGCTGGATTACGATTGTTATTTTCAACTGACAAAGCGCAATTTCCCCGAAAGCAAAACAGCGATTTTGGAAACATTAGCCGATGAGGAATTTATTTTCAGGCAGGGCAAAAACTGGAACATAACCAATCTTGGCGCATTGCTGTTTGCCCGCGATTTGACAAAATTCAAGAGACTGCAATATAAAACTTTACGCATCATCATATATACCGGAAAAGGCAGGATTGACGCACATCCCGAACTGGATTTCAAAGAGGGTTACGCCTGCGGTTTTGAACATTTTATACAGTTTATTATGGAACGGACTTCGCTTGAAGTTATCGAAAAAGTGTTCCGCGAAACCAAATCAGCATATCCGGAAAGAACCGTGCGCGAATTACTTGCAAACTCGCTGATTCATCAAGACCTGTGGCAAAACGGAACGCATACTATGGTGGAGATTTTTCCCGACCGTATGGAAATGACCAATCCGGGTACGCCGCTGGTGGATATAAATCGCTTTATTGATACTCCGCCCAAATCAAGGAACGAAAAAATCGCAATCCTGATGCACAATTTCGATCTTTGCGAATTGCGGGGCAGCGGCATTGACCGCGCAATAGAGGCGGTGGAAAAAGCCATACTGCCCGCCCCGAAATTTATCAGGGGGGATTTTTATACCAAAGTAATAATTTATCCGAAAAAGACCTTTGCGGAAATGACCGGAGACGATCGCATACGAGCCTGTTATCAGCACTGTTGTCTCAAATATATGGACAATGAAAGAATGACCAATCAAAGTTTTAGGGAACGCATGGGGATTGAGGACAGGAATTATCCGATGGCTTCAAAAATAATAAAAGAAACGGTGAATGCAGGATTGATTAGAGAATATCGGGTTAATCAATCCCGCAAATTTACGAGTTATGTACCGTATTGGGGATAATCTTTATGTAATTGGATTGTGTGTCAAACTGCAATATTGACAACTAAATTATTGATATTCAATCTGTTTTTTTATGTAACCCATATGTAACTAAACACAAGCAAGCGGATATGTTTGTTGCTTGGATATAGTTTATAACCAATATGTTCATATATCAACAATCTTGAAAATCCTTTAATATCTTATTTATTTTGCATCTCCAAGCTCGCGTTTAATTTCTTTTTCCATTTGAGCGCGCGATTTACTTTGCGTAACAACGTAAACTCCAAGGAAAATCAATAATGCGGCAAGGCTTTTTACCCAGCCGAAAGTATCCATTCCAAGTATAACGGCAACAAATGACGACACAAGCGGTTGTATGTAATTGTACATGCT
>JAISDH010000465.1 GCA_031264975.1 Bacteroidales bacterium | reverse complement strand
TCCTTCGGCAGCCAGAACGCCGGCTGTGGCGCTGCTGAAACGACTCTTTTCAAATGTGACGAAATTCTGATCACGGCAGTTTTTTTCGTAGTGCAGCAGAAGTTCTTCAAATACACTGTGCCATTCGTCGGATGCAAATGTAGATTTATAAATATCGAAATATTTTTGGTTATGCGAATAGCTGATAAATGAAAATGCCACTGCCCGTATCGTGGGAATATCATTTTCTTTTTGAGCAATTTGTAATAACAGCTCGTCCCATCGCCAGTCAGAAGATCGTTTCGGCAAGAAATCGTTTATTAATTTTTTTGCTTCGGCATATTTCTGTTCTGCAAACCGCATCCCGGCTACTTTGTAACGGAAATTTTCTATCTGTATATTCTGTTCAAGGAGCGTATTCGCCTTTTCGAACTGTTGGGTATTGTTGTAAAAACGGATCTCTCTTTGCAGAATTTTTTCCGCCTCACAGGAACTTTTATCGGGAATCTTTTCCAGCAAGTCGTTCTGTAGAGCAATAAACTCGCTGGAATTGATGCGTGCAGCAAGTACTGTCAATAAATCGTTGAATCCGTCAAATACGGTTTCCGAATAGTCATCCTTATTCATTTCCGACAGACAATAGTCATACAACTGTTTTGCATCCGTATCGGGACTTGCCGCAATTTGTTCCATTATTTCAAGCGGAACAATTTTATAATGGTAAAAATCAGTATATTCAATGATTTTAGAGTCCGCATTTTTCAACCATTTGGCAAATTCTTCGATACAGGCCTTACAAATCAGTATTGCTTCGTCATAATTTTTTTCTTCAACATAATTCTGCGCTTTTTCAATCCATTTATCCATATCGTCCAAATCGAAATTTCCATCATAGTACTCATCATCATTATAGTCCAATTCAAAGTCCAGACTTGCCCCTTCCAGGCTTTCACGCAAGATGTCGGAATATGGATTTGGACTCTCTCCGTTTTCATTACTTTCTTCGATTAATTTGCCGGTCAGTTTATGTGCAAACTCCAATCGAATGGCATTGTCCAGGTTGGGATTATAGTTGACTTGCCGTACAACAAAATCACGTAATTCCTGAAGCGAAACTTCATTCAGCAATTCCTTTGTTTTCTGTGTTTTCCCTTTAGTATCTGCCGGGGAATGTTTGGTCATACGTTCCGTAATAGCTGTTTGTATTATGGAAATATGTTTACACGGATAGTAGTCACTTGGACATGAACATGAATAACCGGAAGCTTTTCCATCCCTGTCCAAAGTCATTTTTATAGTATATATGCCATAATTCCCCTGATATTTCGCTCGCCAGCAATTTTGTGAAATCTCTTGTAAATCAATAATATCGTTCCTCATCATAGAATAGTAATATATTTTTATTCAATAAAATTTGACAGGACAAAAGTACAAAAAAATATCTATTCCCGATTAACGAATCATGACAGATACAAAACATATAAAAATGAGAATATTTATGGCATTGAATGCATATTTAGGTATATTATGAATAACGAAGGAAATGTGTAAAAAAAACCTGTTTAATTATTTGGATATTAAACTATAATATGTGTATTTTTGCATTTTGCGAAATGCGAAATAGGCTAAATTTAGAATTGGCAAATACATGGACGATTTGAAAAACGACATTCCCAGGGGTGATGGTAAAATGATTTACACGCGTCGCATACGGATTGCAATGCACGACACGGGCAATCCTGCACGCTATGCCGAAGCGGGCGATTATTTCGTCGACTCGTGGGCCAACGGCGATTGTCAGCGGCACTTTGTATGATAAAAAACGGATAAATCAATGAAAAAATCCTTGCGCCGAAACGTTTTAATGCATGCGATTAAAGAACTAAGCGATTTCCTTTTCTGCTAATAAAAAAAGAGGAAATGTTCTCTGACCTGACATATTGGATTGTGTGAATTTAAAGGGTTTGCTCACGATTTGAAACAAAAGCATTGCAGGTTCTTCGTATAAGTCGCGCGAAATGGGCGAGGCGTTTCGTACATTAGAAAAAACCTTTGTTTTGGAACTTTGCTATCCGACAACCGATATGCTTGTGCCGGTTTCAAAAGACCTGAAACGCTCCCCAAAACTGCTTTGGCTCGATTGCGGTCTGGTAAATTATACTACAAATGTGCAAAAGGAAATGTTTGGGGCAAAGGATCTTTTAGATGCGTGGCGAGGGAGAATTGCTGAACAGATTGTGGCACAGGAGTTGCTTGCATTGGACAGCTGCATTTCAAACCAGCGGAATTTCTGGGTACGGAACAAAAAGAACTCTGATGCGGAAATTGATTTTGTGTTGCAGTTCGACGGCAAAGTTATTCCCATTGAAGTAAAATCGGAGCATAATGCCCGCTTGCGTTCCCTGCATTTGTTTATGGACGAATATCCGCACGATATAGCCGTAAGAGTTGCAGCCGTTTTTGATTGACAAAGTTACCAAAGCTTTCAATCTCACTTTCTTTTACATCAATTTTGGCTTTGTTTAGGATAGCATACTTTGGAAAACACTACCGGATTTTTTGTTGAGAGCATCTTTGCCACGTGCGTTGCTCTGCACAATTTCAGAAGTAAAGACAGGACGTTCGATTATGAAAATAAACTGACTTAATCTCTATTAAATCCGCCGCTGATTTTGTCAAAATACGCTTTCGTCCAATCTTCCAAACTGTACGCATTATACTTCAATTTTGCCTCTTTTAGTAAGTCAGTTTTATCGATTACATTTATCTTATTTACGGAAATGCCTGCAAATTTAGCATTATCCCACAAAAAATAAGGCAATGTCCCCCGATTATTAGCCGTCTCTATCTTATCTTCATTATCAGCTACCCACTTTTTAAAATTCTCCGACATATCCGGCTGTGGAAATTCCGGCGGATCCTCTCCCGATAAAACAGACCTGTTTAACTGTTTCATCTGATTTTCCGAAATCATCACCGGCGTACAGATGCAAAGGCACTGCGGATGCCAGCCGAC